>NZ_JAMYLZ010000017.1:0-114574 GCF_040318315.1 Mesorhizobium sp. M1227 | reverse complement strand
TACACCCATTCGTTCGGCCTGCTTGTCCTGACCGTCTTCGATGCTGTCGTCATGGTGCTGATCTGGCATGAATGGAAGGTCGTGCGGCAGCACAAGCCGGCATGACAGCGAAGTTTGCACGTCAGCCGCTCCGATTTTCAATCCACCTCACTGGGCGACGCCTTGTCCTGCCAGCTCGTCGATGATCGGGCAATCCGGCCGCTCGTCGCCGTGGCAGTGACTGACCAATTGGTGGAGCAAGCCGCGCAATCCGACCAGTTCAGCGATCTTCCTGTCGATCTCCACCAGCTTGGCTTTCGCGATCACCTTCACGTCGGCGCTGTCACGTTCCCTGTCCTGGTACAGCGACAGCAGCTGGCGGCATTCGTCGACCGAAAACCCCAGGCTTCGCGAGCGCTGCAGGAAGCGCAGCCGGTGAATATCGGCCGTCGAGTAATCACGATAGCCATTGTCTGTCCGGGCCGGGCGCAAGAGCCCGATATCCTCGTAGTAACGGATCGTCTTGGCCGGCAAGCCGGATTTTTCGGATGCGACGCCGATGTTCATGGCGGAAATCTCCTTTGTCGGAGGAAATAGACCTTCCAGTAGATGGAAGGTCAACATCATGTGGCGATTTTGGATGCCTGACGCAACCGCCCGCCCGCTCCAACCGTTTGCCTGCCAGCACATACTGAACCTTCGGGAAGAAATCGGTCCTCGGAAACGTTTTTACCGAACAGTGCTCAAAACCCGGTGTTCGACACCGGGTGCCGATGAGCAAAGACCCTCCGGCGCTGGCTCGACGCAACACCGTGCAGACGCCGAGGAGACAGAACATGCCCGTCAAGGCCTATATCAACCGGATCGCGACAGCGGTGCCGGAGTACGAGGTTCATGAATTCTACCTGCGTTTCGCGGCCTCCATGCTCGCGGCCGATCGCCGGAGGATCTTCGAACGCATGGCCGATCTTGCCGGCATCGAGCACCGCTATTCCTGCTTTGCGCCGGCGTCCGACCCCGAGGGACCGTCCGCCGACCTGGCCGGAACCTTCATCCGGGGCGCGTTTCCCGGAACGGCGGCGAGAATGGCGATGTTCGACGATGCCGCACCTGTTCTGGCGCAAAAGGGCATCGACGGATTGCAGCTTGGCGACGACGCTTCCCGCATCACCCATTTGATCGTCACCACCTGCACCGGCTTTTCGGCGCCGGGCATCGATCTCGAGCTGGTTGCGCGTTGCGGGCTGCCGAACGGGATCGAACGCACGATGATCGGGTTCATGGGTTGCTATGCGGCGATCAACGGCCTCAAGCTGGCCCGCCACATCGTCCGCTCCGACCAGCAGGCCAAGGTCCTGCTGGTCAATATCGAGCTCTGCACGATGCATCTGCGCGAAACCACCGAACTGGAAAAACTGCTGTCGTTCTGCCTCTGGGGCGACGGCTGCGCGGCTGCGCTCATCACTGCCGAGCCGGCCGGCATCGAGCTCGATAGCTTTCACTGTCTGGTGGCGAGGGAACGGCGGGACCTGATGCGCTGGAACATTCGCGACCACGGCTTCGAAATGGTTCTTTCCGGCCAGGTGCCGGCAGCGATTCATGAAGCGTTGCGGAACAGCCAGGCCGCCATCCTCGGAGGCCGATCGGCGAAAGACATCGACCTTTGGGCCGTGCATCCGGGTGGACGTTCGGTGCTCGACGCCGTCGAAAGGGCCCTGGAACTGGAGCCCACCGCGCTGGAACCATCGCGCGAGGTGTTGCGCCAGTATGGGAACATGTCGTCGGCGACCGTCATGTTCGTGATGAAGGAGATGCTGAAGGCGCCACCCGGCCTGCTCGGTTGCGGCATGTCGTTCGGACCCGGGCTGACGGCCGAAACCATGCTCTTTCGAACGGTGTCATGAGCGGCCTGGAGCACCGGCAGCTTGCGCCGGAAATCCTCGACGGACTTGCGGCCGAAGATCCGCGAGCGCTGGCCGCGCGCCGCGACCTTCGGCGCATCAATATGCTGATGTTTCAGGTGCCGATCATGACGTCGTTGCTCAGGAGGTTTGTGCCAAAGCCGCCACGCCGCATTCTGGAGATCGGCGCGGGCGATGGCTCCTTCATGCTGGCGGTGGCGCGGCGCATGGCCACGCATTGGCCTGGGGTCGAACTGGTAATGCTCGACCGCGTCGGCCTCGTCACCGCGCGATTGCGCGGTGATTTTGACAGGCTGGGATGGAAGGCCGAAGGCGTCACCGCCGATGTCTTCGACTGGGCAGGAAAGATCGAGGGTGCGCCGTTCGACGCCGTCACCGTCAATCTGTTCCTGCATCACCTCGACGATGCGCAGCTCGTGCGTCTGTTTTCGCTGATCGGGCCGAAAGCCCCGTTGCTCATCGCGACAGAGCCGCTGCGGGCGAAACTGCCGCTGGCCGCGACCCGTCTTCTGCCGGCAATCGGCGCCAACGACGTCACACGAAACGACGCGGCGCAAAGCGTGCGTGCCGGCTTTCGCGGCAGCGAGCTTACCGGTCTCTGGCTTGCGGCCAACGGCAAACCGGTCGAGGAGCGGCGCGCCGGCCTGTTTTCCCACATCTTCGTCGGCGCCAGTGCCAGTGTCGAGCCATGACGGGATTGTCGACTCATGACGCGATCGTCATTGGTGCCGGCCCGGCGGGCACCTCCGTCGCGCTCACGCTGGCCCGGCGCGGATGGGCCGTGGCAATTGTGGAAAAAAGCGCGTTCCCGCGCCGCAAGGTCTGCGGCGAATACATCTCGGCAAGCAATCTTGCGCTTCTCGGCCGGCTCGAGATCGGCGATGCCTGGCGTACCAATGCCGGCCCCGAAATCCGCCGCGTCGGCTTGTTTTCCGGCGAGACCTGCGTCGAGGCGGCAATGCCACGTGCAGGAGCTGGGCCTCGTGCGAAAGACAGCTTCGGCCGGGCGCTCGGCCGGGACATTCTCGACTCTCTGCTTTTGCAAGCGGCGCGATCGGCGGGTGTCGAAATCTTTCAACCCTGCCGCGCCGTCGCCATCGAGCCGGACGGTGAGATGCAAAGGGTGCGAATTCAGGCCGGGGATGAAGCGGCGATGTTGCGTGCGCCGGTGATTGTCGCCGCTCACGGCTCGTGGGAACCGGGACCATTGCGCAGCCAACTCGCAAAGGCCAATCGGCCGTCGGACCTGCTCGGCTTCAAGGCGCATTTCACCGGGTCGTCGCTGGCGCCGGATTTGATGCCTCTGCTGGCCTTCCCTTGCGGCTACGGCGGCATGGTTTCGGCGGATCATGGCCGGTTGTCGATCTCATGCTGCATCCGGCGCGATATGCTCGCGCGGCTGCGTAAACAATATGGCCCCAAACAACGGAGCCATGTGTCGGCCGCCGATGCGGTCTCCCGGCATCTCCTGAATTCATGCCGGGGCGTGCGGGACGCCCTGGAACCGGCTCTCCTCGACGGTCCGTGGCTTGCCGCAGGTCCGATCCGGCCGGGAATTCGCTCGTGCTACGAAGGGGACATCTTCCGCGTCGGCAATGCAGCCGGAGAGTCTCATCCTGTCATCGCCGAGGGCATCTCGATGGCGCTTCAGTCCGGCTGGCTGCTGGCTTGCGAACTCGCATGCGCGCCAAGTGGCCGAGCAGGGCGCGAGGCTGCCGCCAGACGCTACGAGGCGGCCTGGAAAAGACTGTTTTCGACACGGGTATACGCCGCCGCGGCCGTTGCCGGAATTGCCCTTCGCCCCGGCAGCGCCACCTTGATGGCGGCGATCGTCCAGAATTTCCCGCAGGCACTGACGCTGGGCGCGCAACTGAGCGGCAAGACCAAGCCGGTTCCAGGCTTCGTCTAGGCGACATAGCGGTCCCATGAGCCGTAGTGCTCCTTGCTTCGGCGCCCCCGAGGCAGGCTGAGGCCGATCACAACTAGCCCTGCAACGGCATTGTTCAATGTCGAACCTCTGGTCGCGCCGTCGAGCAGCCAGGGCGCTGCGATCAGCCATAACCCGAACGGCAGGTTGAGGAAACGCAACGGCCGTGCCACCTCGGCCATGGCGCAGACCGCGATCGTGATGATCATGGCGCCCGAGAGGTGATCGCTGTTTGCAATGGCGCCGGCTGTGCCGAAGACCAGCCGCGAGACCATCAGCCAACCGCCGACGATACAGCATGCGACCAGCGTCCATGGAAACGTGACACCGCGAATGGCTGCGGCGGACTGTGCGGCAAGCGCGGCGGAAAAGCCGGGATCGTTCTTGTCCGCCTCGCCGTTCGGCTCCGGCCCGCCTTGGAAAAAGGTGCGCCAGAACGGACGGTCTGCCCGCACGCTGCGCAGCATGTACTGGCCCATGGCGACCACCTCGTCCAGCGTCAGCGGGATCATGACCAGCATGGCCGCCGCCGCGATGAGGCACAGTGTGCAATAGGTGCCGATCATGATCGGCTGGATGATGATGAAGAAGATCGAGACGCCGCCGAGCGGCACCACCAGGATGAAGAAGAAGGTCACCATCCAGGGCATGGTGCGCCAGCGGGTCGCCGTGCCCATCGCGCCCATCAGGGTTTCGATCATATAGGCCACGGCGCCAAGCCCGGCATCAGCAACTGGCCAGGCTCGAGAAACGTCGGATGTGATGATGAATTCCGTGCCGTTCCTGCCGTCTCCGCCGGGGAAGAACGGCTCCCAGACAGCACCCACATGGCCGAGCTGGTAGGCAGTGAGATAGCGGGCGATGAGGAAACCGAAGAAACCGAGCGCGATGATCGGCAGGCGCTGCAGCCAGGATGACGGCGAGTAGGTCCAGCCAGGCGGAACGGTGCTCTCGTCCATCATCCCTTCGTGGCTCATGCCCGGCATCATCGGGACGAGCACCGAGAAAGCGATGGCCAGCGCGCCGACGATCGTGTCGTTCATGGTGGCGGCGGCGCTCGGCGTCCAGAAGAACAGCGGCGCGAACAGCAGCCACAGGCCGGCGATCGTCGTGCCCCATTGCGCCCAGGAAAAACGCGGCGACAGTGCGAGCCCGCCAAACAGCATCAGCAGCAAGCCCGAGACAATGTCGCTCCAGCCGGTGAGCGCGTTGCGCAGCACCGGTTCCCACAGTCCACGCTCTTGCGTGACGTCACGCACAGTGCCGGCCGCCGCCGGATCGAACAGCGCGAACTGAAGCGGGCTGGTGAGGAGCCACACGCCAAGCGTGATGACCAGGAAATGAGCCCAGAGCATCTGCTTGCCCATCCCCGCCATCTCGGCCATGTGTCCGGGTTTCATCTTGTCGTGTTTGGCCTCGAACGCCTTGTCTTTCTCTCGCGCTTTTGTTCCGCTGCCGGCCACCTTGGCGGCGTTGAGCTTGTTGGCCCGATACCAGCCGGCGGGATCTGCCTTGAGCGCGTCGACGATCCGCGGCAACGTCTCGCGCAGGGAATGCCGGGGCTGCCAGCCGAGGACATTGCGGGCACGGCTGATATCGATCGCGTAGTGGTCGTCGGCGATATCGACCATCCAGGGACGAACAAATGATTCTTCGCCCAGCACGTCCTGTTGGACCCAGGCACCCGCCTTGGCGAGCGCCTTCGGCACCTCCCGTGTCTCCCAGTTCTCGCCACGGATCAACCGACCAATCTCGGCTTGAAGTTCGCCGTAGCCCATGACCTCAGGCTCGCCGAGAAGCAGCGCCAGCTCCGTGGGAAGTTTCTTCCGCCGATCTATAAGGCGCGCCACCGCATCGGTGAGGTCTTCCAGATGCAGGAACGACTGCCCGGTGCGCAGGTCACCCGGATATACATGCCCGGTCGGATCCTCTTCGTAGATACGCGCAATCTGATTGGCGAGGAATGCGTTACGGCCGAGATCATCATAGACGCCGGCCGGCCTGGCATAGACGACAGGGATCGCCCCGTGCTGCTCATGGATCAGGCGCTCGGTCTCGATCTTCGAGGTGCGGTAGGGTAGGTTCGATTCGAGCGGCCAATCCTCATCGATGATGTCGCCTGGTCGGCCACCCTTGTGCGCCAGCATCGAACTCATGAAGACAAACTGCTCGACCTCAAATTGTTTCAGGGCGCGCAGGAGCTTCTCGGTGCCGCCAACGGTAATCTTTTCGTAGAGCGGGTTCCGTTCGCCTGTGAGATCGAAATAGGCCGCAAGATGGATCACCGAGGCGAGGCGGGCGCCATAGGCCGTCCGCACGCGCGCCAAGCCGGCTGCCACGACGTCCTCCGATGTCAGGTCGATGCAGACGCACTCCGCGGCCGGCGGCGGCTGACGCGTCGCCGCCCGGTCGAGGCCGACGAGAGCAAACCGGTCGGCGAAGCTGTTGACCAGAGCCGAGCCGATGAAGCCGGTGCTGCCGGTAACAATAACCGTGTCTTTGCGCTTCGCCATCCAGACCTCATAGCCGGCGATTTGCCACTCCTGAGAGGGCCGAAGGCGACAGACGTTAAGAGCCGAGGGGGCCGGACCAGTTCCGACGCCGACCCGATGACGCTGCTGCTTCCGATGACGACTACAACTTTCCGCCCTTTTTGCTCTTTTGACCCCGACTGCCTATGCTGTCAGGTTCGCAAATATTTGACCAGCGCCGCGATCGCGAGCACGAGGGTGACAAGCACCAGGACCCAAATGAGCGCCATGCCGCCCATCATCCACATTGAACCGTCCATCATCATTACAATCATCCCTCCCGCCGCCGCTGCCACCGGCGATTGCGAGGGGAACTAGTTCGCCATGTATGCCCGTCAAGGCGAACTCGATCAACTCGATCAGCCCACGAAGGCGGTGGCTTGCCGGTCAATCAGGGCATGTTCAATGCTATCGACGAACGAGTTCATAGTAGGCTTCGGCCAAAACATGCTGGCCGTGCGGTAACTCGGGAACGGCAGGGCTGTGATCAGTGCCTCCAGCGCTCGCAGCAAATGCTCCGCGACATCTGATCTGCCTTGCCGATATGCCTCTCTGAACGGGGCCAATAGCTGCCTTTCGAAATTCATGGTTCGGTCCGCCATTGGACGATCTCCGGAAGTTGGCAATGAGCCTAACCGTTCCAGCCACCGGAAGGTCAAGCGCACCTTTCAAGAAGCTAGAACAGGTTGAGAGCGCTTGTTGAACCGCATCCGAGGCGTCGCCCGGCTCTACTCTCCACCGCCGCAGCCGTCGGAGAGATCCCAGACGTCGACGACCTGCTTGCCGGTGAAACCGTGCTCGCGGATCAGGAACTTCGCCAGCCCGCCATACACTTTCCAGCGCCAGCATGGGCAGCAGCAAGGGCCCTTCTCGTTGGAATTAGCCATCGCATAGTCGTAAGCCTGCTGCTCGTCGCCGGAGAGCTTCACATCGTAGTAGGGCATCATCTTCTGTGCGATGCCGGCCTGAATATCGTACGGATCGCTTGGGATCATCGCGATGTCGCGGTACCTGGCCAGGCCGCTCACCTGCTCGGCATAGCGCTTCATCTCCATCGGGCTGCAGCACGAGCCCGTGATCCGCGACATCGCCGGCATGGTCGCGATCGACTCGGTGAACTTGGCCGAACACGTGCTGTTGCCGTTCTGGCTGAGATATTTGAAACGGCGCAGCAGATCGGCATCCCCATCGGCCATCGCCAGATCCGGCCCCTTGAGGAAGCTCAGGACCGCGGCGGCGCAAAAGGCGCCGCCCAGAACAACCGTCCGTCGGTTTAGGTAGCATATTCGGCTCATTTGCTGCTCCTCGCCTGCTGGATCAGTTTCTTCATCGTTGCCAGGTCGGTCGCGCCGGGGAAAATCTGCTCGCCAACGACGAAGCTTGGCGTTCCGCTGATCTTCAGCGCCTGTGCCAGTTGCGTATTCCGGTCGATCGACGCCTGGATGTCGGGCCGCTGCATGTCGGTCTTCAGTTTAGCCACGTCGAGCCCGACGTCGGCAGCGACCTTCAGCACGACCGTTTCGGTCACCCGCGTCTTCACCGCATACAGGGCCTTGTGGAATGCCAGGTATTTGCCCTGGCGCTTTGCGGCGAGAGCCGCCTTGGCAGCAAATACGGAATCCGTGCTGAGGATCGGGAATTCCTTGTAGACGACCTTAAGATGCGGATCGTCGGCCATTGCTTGCGCCATGATCGGCGCGACCTGCCGGCAATAGGGGCAGTTATAGTCAAAGAACTCGACCATGGTGACGTCGCCTTCGGCGTTGCCGCCGACCGGGCTCGCCGGGTCCCGGAAAATCTCGTCGGCCTTGGCCGCCAGGGCGGCTTTCGCCTCTTTTGCCGCAGCCTCGCGCTGACGGGCGTCGAGGCTCTGCAGCGCCTCCATGACGACTTCGGGATGCGCGAGGATATAATCGTGGATACGCTGGTCGAACTGGTCCTGGGACATCTCGCCCGCGGCGATCGCCTGACCGTTGAGACCGAGCGCGAGCCAAACGGTCGCGCCGGCCAGTATGAAGGCATGGGCCATTTTGCCGATGGCTCCGCGCAATGGGTTGGACTTGTGGATCACAGGCTTCTCCCTCCCTCTGTTTCGCCGGACCGCCGGCACGTGCGAATGGTGCTCAGAACATGTCCTTGATTTTCGCCCACCATCCCGTTTCCTGATCATGGTGCGGGCGCTCGACATTGTTGGTGAGCGCATTGACGAAGGTGACGAGATTGACGGACGCGAAATCCAGGCCATGGAAATTCGCCCGCCAGCGGCCCTCCTTGTCGATCACATGGGTGACGATGCCATGCATCTGATAGCCGTCATCGGTCAGCGTGAACTTGTGGCCGAAGGCCTCCGCCAGTCTGCGGGTCGCATCCTCCGGCTGATCCTCGGTCGTGGTCAGGAAGAGCCAATTGACGGGATCGAGCCCGTGCGCCGACCCGTAGGAGTGCAGCACGTCGGGCGTGTCTTTCTTTGGATCGGTGGTGATGCTGACAAAGGTGACCTGATTCTTCATCGGCGTGCCGTTCACCATGTTTTGGACATCGGCGATCTTCTCGGCATGCAGGGGACACACATCCGGGCACGACGTGTAGATGAAGTGGAGGACGACCACCTTGCCGCGCAGATCCGCCGTTCGCACGACACGCCCATCGGCGGTGCGCAGTGTGAAATCAGGCGCCGGCTTGTCGATCTGCTGGAAATATTTCTCATCGCTTTGCAGCATGGCGCCGACATCGTCGAGTGAGTGCGCCCGCGCACCGTAGGCGAAGCCCGCGACCAGTGCTGCGAGCGCGACCAGCAGCACACGCATCCATCCTTTCCAGCTCGATTGGATGTGCATCGGTCACTTCCTTTCCGGGTTGGCGGCGATGCGGCCGCGGAGGAAGTCGACCATGTCGGGCGCGTCCCATTCGGCCGGCCCAATCAACCGGCCGATTTCCTTGCCGTCGCGGTCGATCAGCAGGGTCATCGGAAGGCCGACAGCGCCGAGCGTGAACATCGCCTTCGCGGAACTGTCGATGTTGAGGGCGAGGTGTGTGACCCCGATCTCGCCATAGAACATTTTGACGGCGTCAGGTCCGGCACGGTCCATCGACAGCGCGACGACCTCGAAATCCGGACCGCCGAGCTTGGCCTGCAGACGATCGAGCGTCGGCATCTCCTTGCGGCAGGGCGCGCACCATGTCGCCCAGACGTTAAGCAGCACGACCTTGCCGTGGAAATCCGCAAGCATTTTCGGCTTGCCATTGCCATCCTCGAAGCTGATTTCCGGCACGGGGACGGGCGCCTCGTGAACGGCAAAGTTCTGCGGCGGCTCAGCGGCTGATACCGGCCACGAAAACGCCAGCAGCATGCCAACCAGGACCATGGCTAGTTTGCTCACAATGTCCTCACTCGGTCGCGTAGACGGTGGGCGCCTTGCCGTCCTTGGTGAAGGCGTAGACGACGAAGGGGCCTTGCTTCTCGCCACCCATGCCTGGGGCGCCGGCCGGCATGCCGGCGAGCGTTATGCCGGTGATGGCAGGGCGCTCGGTCAAAAGCTTCTTGACGATCTCGACCGGCACCAGGCCATCGACGATATAGCCGTCGACCATCAGCGTGTGGCAGCCTTCGAGGTCGGCCGGCACGCCGGCATCGCTGCTGATCTGGGAGAGATTGTTGACCGGCTTGATGTCGACCTTGAAGCCGTTGTGCTCGAGATAGTTGGCGTAGGACTCGCAGCAGCTGCATTGCGGGTTCTTGTACATGACGGCGTTGATCGTTGCGGCGAAGGCGGGCAGCGGCGTTGCGATCAGCAGGGACAGTGCGGCAAGGCGGTAGGTCAGTTTCATTGCAGTTCTCCTTCGTTGGATAAAAAGTTTCAGGTCACGCGGAAGACGGTCATAAGACCCGCCATCTGGTGGTCGGCGACATGGCAGTGCAGCATCCAGTCGCCGGGATTGTCGGCGACGAAGGCGCATTCGATCACATCCTTGGGGGCGAGCAGCACCGTGTCCTGCCATTGGCGGTGCGGCACCGGCGAACCGTTGCGCGAGATGACCGACAGGCTGAAGCCGTGGACATGCATCGGGTGCCACCAGGCGGTTTCGTTGCGCATGGTGAGATGGCAGGTCACACCGCGTTTCAGCGTGAACTGCGGCGCCATGCCGGCATGGCCGTCGCCGGTCATCGACATGCCGTTGATCGCCCAGGCCGCACCGCCGTTCATGCCCATCATCCCCATGCCCATCATGCCGCCGACGCCCTTGAGCTTGCCGCCGCCCATCATGCCGCCCTGCAGCACGATTTCCTGGCGCTCGGCGCCAGCGAGGTCGGGCTGGGGCAGAGGGTTGCGCGGCAGGCCGGCTGGCGCGTCGAGCGGATGGGTTCTCAGCGGCGGCGCTGCGTCATAGGCCAGCGTGGTCAGCGTATAGGCGAGGCCGTCGTAGAAATCGTCGATCACCGCGTGGCGGCTGCCGGGGTGGCCCTGCATGTCGAGCACGATGTCGATGCGCATGGCGGGCGCCAGCACCAGGCGACCGCCCTCCGGTTCATGCGGATCGCAGGGCTGGCCGTCGATGGCGACGACGACCGGACGGTGGCCTTCGAAGCGCAGCGCCATCATGCGGGCAAGCGAGGCATTGGCGAGCCGCAGCCTGACGCGCTCGCCGGCCTTCACGCTCCGATCGCCTGGCCCCGTGCCGTTGACGGTGACGACATTGCCGACGCGGCCCGACATCGACGCATCCATGGCACTGCCGAAGCCGCCGGCGATCTGCCCATCGGCCGCAAGCCGCCAGTCCTGCAGCAGCCACAGAATGTCACGGTCGACGGCGACCGGCTCGACCTCCTCGACGACCAGTGCGCCGGCAAGGCCACGGCCGAGCTGGACCAGGCTGTTGGCGTGCGGGTGATACCAGAAGGTGCCGGCATCGGGCGGGGTGAATTCATAGATGAAATTTTCACCTGGCCTGATCGGCTTCTGCGTCAGGCCGGGCACGCCATCCATCGCGTTCGGCAGCCGGATGCCATGCCAGTGAACCGTGGTGTCTTCGTCCAGTCCGTTCTCGACGATGATCCGAGCGGGCTGCCCCTGGCGCAAGCGCAGTGTCGGGCCGGGGACCGTGCCATCATAGGCCCATACCGGAGTGCGCGGACCATCAGGGCCGGCGAACCGGGCCTGGCCCGGCGCCACCCTGATCCGGTATTCGCCGGTGGCCATCGCCAGCGCAGGGCGGATCGGCGCCGCCGCAATGCTCGCTGCCGCAAGCAGGAATTTGCGGCGCGTTATGAACGGATTTGAAACGGAATTCACTTTTGTGACCCTTGCGGTAACCGACGGCGAACGTCGCGACGTCGATTGAATTGCTACCGCGCCCGCTGCGCAGTTACGCGCAACCGAGCGATCAAACGCCGCTAATCAGCCGTGGAACGGCAGAAACGGCGTCAGACGAGAGCGCTGGGTCTTGGAGGGAATGGCTCGGGCAGCAGACTTCGCCCGTGCAGGAACGGGACGGTAAGCGCCGACGGCAGCTCGGCCCGCGGCAGTCCCGTCACGGCGAGAGCCTCCGGCAGCACCGCCAGAACCGGTGCGACACAGGTCGGCGCACATTGCATCGGTTTGTCATTGCCGGCCGAGCCCTTGAGGCAAGCGTTGCAGTCACCGTCCCTGGCATCGGCCATCTTGGCCATGTCGGCGTCGGTGGTGCCGGTATCCGCGGCCATGGTCATGCGGCCGTCGACTGCCATCCTGGCCGACATGACGGCAGCTTGAGCGGCGGACAGGCTGAACCCGGCGGTCACGACGACCGCGAGAAGCATGACCAGGAGGTGTTTTGGTGACAGGCGCGCCATCATCCGCTCAGGTTGACCGTAAAGTGCGGCTTTTGCAAGCTCCGGATGCCGAGACATCGGGGCTGACGCGAGCTCTGCTCTGGCAAATCAATGGTGTGGATGCTCGCATTTATCGTGATCCGCCAGCACTTCGATGACACGGCATTCGCAGACTTTTCCGTGCCGGCAGCCTTCGACCATATGCTCCAGCTCGGCTTTCAATGCTGTAAGGCCGCGTATCCGCTGAACCACGTCGGCCAGACGCGCCTGGGCAATGGCGTCGGCGGTGGCACAAGGCTGGCTGGGATTATCCTGCAGCGTCAGCAGCGCCCTGATGGCTTCGATCCCGAACCCCAACTCGCGCGCGTGCCTGATGAAGGCGAGCCGGCGCAAGTCTGCCGCTTCATACTGCCGGCGATTGGCTTCGCTGCGGGCAGCGGCAGGAAGCAACTCTATCTGCTCATAGTAGCGGATGGTTGGAACCTTCACGCCGCTGTGTCGGGCCGCTTCACCGATGGTCACACCTGTTGACATTTCGCTTGCTCCTCTAGTCGCTAGAGGATGTAGCGTCGCGGTCGAAGATACAAGAGGTTCATCATGGCTGCGACCAAACAACAGACCCGCTACCGCGTGGAAGGCATGGATTGCGCCGGTTGCGCCAGCAAAATCGATACGGCCGTGCGGCGGATGCCTGGTGTTCAGGACATCAACGTATCCGTTTCGGCGGGCACTCTGACGGTCACTCATACTCCCGAAAGCAATCTCGGCGCGATCGAGAGGAAGGTCACCGGCCTCGGCTACGCCGTCGCTCCGCTGACCTCCAAGTCTGGGACGCCGGCGTCCGATCAATCCGCCGACAACCATGCCGACGGAAGGCGCAATCACGACGAGAACGTGGCGCGGTTACATGATAACGATGATGCGCCGGCGTCGGAGCTATGGTGGGACAGCGCCAAGGGTCGCCTGGCCATCGCCAGCGGGGTCGCCTTGGCCGTGGCTTTCGCGATTGATTACGCCTGGCCCGCGACCGGCCCGTGGGCCTTCATCGCCGCAATGCTGCTCGGCCTGGCTCCGATCGCGCGCCGAGCGGCCATGGCCGCAGCGGCAGGCATTCCGTTCACAATCGAAATGCTGATGACTGTGGCGGCGGCCGGGGCCGTCATCATCGGTGCCGGCGAGGAAGCGGCGACGGTGGTCTTCTTGTTCCTGATCGGCGAGTTGCTCGAAGGGGTTGCGGCCGGCAAGGCACGGTCCAGTATTCAAGCGCTCACGGCCCTCGTTCCCAAAACCGCGTTCGTCGAGAAAGACGGCCAGACCCGCGAGGTGCCGGCAGAAAGTCTGGCTGTGGGCGCCATCATCCTCGTGCGGCCGGGCGACCGGATTCCGGCTGACGGCGAGATCACCGAAGGCGGGAGCGCCATCGATGAATCACCCGTCTCCGGTGAAAGCGTGCCGGTGCGCAAGGACGTCGGCGACACGGTCTTTGCCGGCACTATCAACGGCGACGGCGTGCTGCGCGTCAAGGTGACGGCGACCGCCGCAGACAACACGATTGCACGCGTGATCAAGCTGGTCGAGGAGGCGCAGGAAAACAAGGCGCCGACCGAGCGCTTCATCGATCGCTTTTCGCGCTGGTACATGCCCGGCGTTGTCGCTATCGCGGCGCTCGTGGCCACCACACCGCCGCTGCTCTTGGGCGGCGATTGGAACGAATGGATATACAAGGGGCTGGCGCTGCTGCTCATCGGCTGCCCGTGCGCGCTGGTCATTTCAGTTCCGGCGGCGATCGCGGCGTCGCTTTCGGCCGGAGCCCGGCGCGGCCTGCTGATGAAAGGTGGGGCGGTGCTGGAAGGGCTCGCGACCATCAACGCCGTGGCGCTCGACAAGACCGGCACGCTGACGCTCGGCAAGCCACAGGTCACCGATGTCGTTGCGGTGGGTGCCAGTGAACGCGACATCCTTTCGCTGGCGGCAGCGCTTGAGATCGGCTCGAGCCATCCCCTCGCTTTGGCCATCCTCCAAAGGGCGAAAGCCGGCAACATTCCCGTGCCGCCTGCCGCCGAAGCCAAAGCGATCGGCGGTAAAGGGGTTATCGGTCGTGTCGGCGGCAAGAACCTGTTTCTGGGATCGCCAGTCGCGGCGGGCGAGATAAACCTGCTGCCAGCAGACCAGGCGGCACGCATCGTGGCATTGAACGATGAAGACAAGTCAGTGGCGGTGCTGCTTATAGACAACGCGCTGGCCGGCTTCATTGCCATGCGCGACGAACCCCGGCCGGATGCTTTCGCCGGGCTAAAGGCGCTGACCAATGCAGGCATCAGGACAGTCATGCTAACCGGCGACAATAAGCGCACGGCGGCTGCCATCGGCAAACAGCTCGGCATCGAGGTGCGCGCCGAACTGCTCCCGGAGGACAAGCAGCGCATCCTCAGCGAGTTGAAGGGGCAGGGGCTTAGAGTAGCCAAGGTCGGCGACGGCATCAACGATGCGCCCGCACTTGCCGCCGCCGATGTCGGCATTGCCATGGGCGGCGGCACCGATGTGGCTCTTGAAACGGCTGACGCAGCGGTGCTGCATGGACGCGTCGGCGACGTTGCAGCCATGATCAGGCTGTCCCAAGCAACCATGGCCACCATCAAGCAGAACGTCACCATTGCGTTGGCCCTGAAGGCAGTGTTCCTGGTGACGACGATCGCCGGCATCACCGGCCTCTGGCCCGCCATTCTCGCGGACACCGGGGCGACGGTGCTGGTGACGGCCAATGCCATGCGGCTGTTGCGTTGGAAGAGCAACTGGTAAGAGCGACAACGGCATCGTGTTAGGGCAGACCATGCAGCAAGCCATTGCGTCGGACGGCCTTCGCCGGGTGGTGCTTGTCGTCGCACTGCTGAACCTGGGTTATTTCGGCATTGAATTCGCCGTCGCGCTGGCGATCGGCTCGGTGTCGCTGTTCGCCGACAGCGTCGATTTTCTGGAAGATGCCTCGGTCAATCTCCTCATACTGCTCGCCATGGGATGGTCGCTGCGTGCCCGCTCGCGGGTCGGCATGGCGCTGGCGCTTATCCTGCTGGTGCCGGGCCTGGCGACTCTGTGGACCGCGTGGGAAAAGTTCAACATGCCGGTGCCGCCGCAGCCAACGGCGCTGACGCTGGCGGGATTGGGCGCTCTGGCGGTCAATCTGTCATGCGCCTACATGCTGGCGCGCTACCGCCATCACAGCGGCAGTCTTACCAGGGCGGCATTCCTCTCGGCCCGCAACGATGCGGTCGCCAATATTGCGATCATACTGGCCGGATTGGTGACGGCCTTCCTGTGGCGCTCGGCGTGGCCGGATTTGATCGTCGGCCTGGGAATCGCGGCACTGAATGCAGATGCGGCGCGCGAGGTCTGGGAGGCAGCTCGGGAAGAGCACCGGGCCGTTTCGTGAACTCCAAAACGCTCAGCGCGCTGCCGCATTGCCAATCCGCCAATGCAGCAGTCAGCCAGAAACTTGCGCGATCTCTAGTATAATATCACCCTTTCAAAGCGGTCGGAGGGAGAACCGCTCATAAGTAAAAATCGGGAGGAAAAACCACGAATAGCATGAGCCTCACCACACTTGGACGAAGTCGACCGGGTCGAAGCGGTGAAGCGATGAACCGCTCAAGGCCACGCACGTCATCAAAAGGCCCGCGTCTCCGAAGAGGACGCGGGCCGGTTTTCGTCGGTATGCGCTAGGCAGGTATCAAGACGGCGATGCGGTGGATGCCGACCACCTTGCTGGTGTTGGCTGCCGCGTCGGTCTTGCCCTTGGAGCAGGTATATACGTCACCTTCCTTGAGCTTGAATTCCTTGTCCGCCTTCTTGATCGTGAATTCACCGGCAGCAATGGTGCAGACCATGTCGTTGTCCATCACCATTTGAGGGGCGGCTGCTCCGGGCTGAAAGACTATATCGACAATTGAGATGCTCTTGTAGGCGGGGATATCGGAATTGCCGGTGCCGACCTCGACCAATCTGACGCCGGGTGCAATCTCCTTGCCTTCCTTCGGGCCGTATTTCTTCACCTTTGCCGCCGCCGCCAGCGTGAACAAAGGCGTTACCGCTGCCGCCGTCACGCCGAGCGCAATCGCGGACCTGCGATTCATGGTTTTCATCGCGTCCTCCCATTTAATGTTTGGCCACGCACCAATGCGCATGACCACAATACATTAGCACACATGCAGATAATTGCAGCACGGCGTTTCGGAGCTTACGGAAGCGAACCGCCTCCCGGTCGAATGCGACCGAACAGCAAACAATTCCATGCTATGCTGGCGAGCCATCAAACGGGCGACGGGGGATAGCAATGTTGGAAACGGACAAGGTATTCGCTGGCTCAATTCCGGAAAACTACGACCGCTATATGGTGCCGTTGATTTTCGAGCCGTTCGCCGCAGATCTTGCACGACGAGCAGCGTCCTTGTCGCCAAGCGCCGTTCTGGAAACCGCCGCGGGCACCGGGGTTGTCACCCGCGCATTGGCGCCAAAACTGTCCGCCGATGCAAGCTATGTCGTAACCGACCTCAACCAGCCGATGCTCGACTACGCCGCTTCGCGGCAAGCTCCCGACGATCGCATCAAATGGCGTCAGGCTGATGCTCTGGCGCTACCGTTCGAAAATGCGGCCTTCGATCTCGTTTGTTGTCAGTTCGGTGCGATGTTCTTTCCCAACCGCTCATCCGCCTATCGCGAAGCCCGGCGAGTCCTGAAGCCCGGAGGACATTTTCTATTCAGCGTATGGGATCGCATCGAAGAGAATGTATTTGCGGACGATGTGACCAATGCCCTGGCGAGGATTTTTCCGAACGATCCGCCGCGCTTTCTGGCACGCACGCCGCATGGCTACCACGATACGGCACTGATCCGTTGCGAGCTGGAGGACGCAGGTTTTTCCGGTGTGGTGATCGAGACGAGAGCCGAACAAAGCCGTGCCTCCTCGCCGCGCCTTCCGGCCGTTGCTTATTGCCAGGGCACTCTCCTTCGCAATGAAATCGAGGCCAGAGAGGCGGGAAAGCTGGACGCTGCAACCGACTACGCCGCAGCCGCGATTGCAGACAGGCATGGCAGCGGCGAGGTTGCTGCCAAAATCCAGGCTCACATAATCATGGCTGTGGTCTGAACGGTTCATCGTTTCACGGAAACGCTCTGTCTTTTGTTTTGACGCAATTCCGGACGGAAAACCGTTTCGCACTTTCCTGAAATTGCTCGAGGTGTTGGATATCCCGTTCCAGCACCTGCGACGTTCAGCTGCCATGCAGCACACGTCTTGCCGCTATTCCGATTTCCCAGACGATGACCGTTCATTCGCCCAAGTGGCAGGTCGACAAGTGGCAGGTTGACGATCGCCGGGGCTTGATGGCGGCGGCGGCCGGCCGCGCGATTCTGGTCGGCCCGGCTTCACTTTCGCAGCCATGGCCGACTCCGCCCAGCAAGGTCTAGTCATTTCGCTTTCTTGACTCGGCCGACAAAAACGGGCAGCAAAGTCATCATTGGAGGGCAGTTTTGCCAACTATGCAGGTTTTGGAGGGCGTTTTTCGGTGTGACCGTCGCCCAATCGGCGGTCGGTAGAGGGATTGGTTAACCAACTTTGTCCATCTTTTGAATCAATCGGCAACAGACGCAAAGCGTGCTGGGGGCACCAGGCGAACTGTGAATGTCACGGCTGCGAAATCCGCTAGCCGGCATCGGCCGATTGAGAGTGGTTGAATGGCGTTTGTAAGTGCGAAAACCCGGGGTGACAGTCCTGCAACTGGATTGACTTCGATGAGGCCCGGCCTGCGCTGGGTCGCGGTTCCGGCCGTCGGCGCAGCCATTGCTTTATGGTCGGTGGCGACCTTGGCCGGCCTTTATTCAGTGGGAACCTCGCTCAGCGCCGCTTCCAACGGTCTCCCGCAAAGCCTGCTCGCGCCGCGCACCATCGCGCTCGCCGATCCTCGCCGCAGCCTTGCAAAGGCGCAGGCCCCGACATGGGCCGCAGCAAACGCGGCGCTGTCGGCCAAGCTGCTGCAGCACGGATGCGATGCCAACTGCCTGCGGTCGGCGTCGAACTTCGTCCACCAGGGAAAATCGGCCCGCCTCAAGCGCAACACCGTGCCGCTTGTCGCTGATGCGTCGCGGCAATCGAGCTTCGACGACGTGGTTGCCAAGGCCGCGCTGTCGCCGCAAAAGCTTGCCGCCGCCTTTGCCCGTGCCTCAGCCGGCTCTTCCGTCATGCTCGCCAGCCTGCCGGCCGACGCCCGGTTCGCCGAGCCGGTACGCATACCCGACCTGAACGGCCCGGCGTCAGTGCGCTTCGGGCCCGCGGTGGCGGAGATCGAACGCTCGTCGCGCCTTGCGCTGGCGCTGGCGAACACATTGCCGGAGCAGATGATCGACGTGCTCCCGGCAGCCGTCGCGGCAAGCGAGCCCGCGGCTTCGCAAGAGCCGCAAGAACCTGAGGTCCAACTGGCCTCGCTGCCGCCGCAAGACGACATGCCCGACAGCATTCCGCTGCCGACGCTGCGTCCGCGGGCGGACATCGATAAGCTGGCCGAGGCGCCGCGGGCTCAAGCGTCAAGAGATCAGGCGCCAAAAGACCAGGCGCGAAAAGATCAGGCGCAAAAGGATCAGGCATCGAAAACGGAGCCGCCCAAGGCGCAGGCCTCCAGGACCGCCAAGGCGAGCAAGGTGCAGACGGCCGACGCTCCGCCGGTCGAGACGCAACCCGGCAGCCTGTCGCCTCGCAATTCGTCACAAGCGGCAGTGCCGGGTGTATCGGGCAAGCCGGGCAAACGTTCGAAGACGCAGGGCGGCGACATGCTGGCCTATGCCAAGCCCGACATGCCTTCCGGCGGACTCGGCGGAGCCTTCAGGAACCTGTTCACCACGCCCAACATGGGTACCGGCGTCGCCGTCTACGACATCTCGGCCAAGACCGTCTATATGCCCGACGGCTCGCGGCTGGAGGCACATTCGGGACTGGGCGCGATGGTCGACCAGCCACGCTACGTCCACAAGAAGAATGTCGGCCCGACGCCGCCGGATACCTACAATCTGACGATGCGCGAATCGCGCTTCCACGGTGTCGAGGCGATCCGTCTGACGCCGGCCAGCGGCAGCAACAAATATGGCCGTGACGGCCTGCTCGCCCACACCTACATGCTGCGCGGCGGCCGCGCCGAATCGAATGGCTGCGTCGTCTTCAAGGACTATGCCCGCTTCCTCGCCGCCTACAAGAAGGGCAAGATCAAGCGGCTCGTCGTGGTGCCGCGCCTGTCAAAGCCGCTGACACGCGTCGCCCAAGAGGGGCGAGGGGCTTAGGTCGCTCGCGGCAGCCCTTCATGGCTTCGTCATCCCAGGGTCTTCGCGACGTCGCT
Organism: Mesorhizobium sp. M1227; assembly: GCF_040318315.1. Lineage (NCBI taxonomy): Bacteria > Pseudomonadati > Pseudomonadota > Alphaproteobacteria > Hyphomicrobiales > Phyllobacteriaceae > Mesorhizobium > Mesorhizobium sp. M1227. The sequence goes on along the minus strand of NZ_JAMYLZ010000017.1, from coordinate 95,030 downwards.
TCGCGCCTGCTCCGCCCTGGGATGACGAAGCTGGGGAGGTTTGGCCAATCTCGAAGGTTTTCAATCCCGTCCGATGACACTATGAACGACCGGCCGGGGCGGCTCCAGCTTCAAACAATCACGAGGACATCATGACAATACGCGCTGTCGTCTGGGGCGAGAATATCCATGAGCGGACCAACGAGGTGGTCGCGGGCATCTATCCTGAGGGCATGCATGCGACGATCGCCAATGCACTGAAGCTCGACCCGGAAATATCAGTGTCCTGGGCAACGCTGGAGCAGAAGGAGCATGGGCTGCCGGCCGACCGTCTGGCCGAAACCGACGTCTTGCTGTGGTGGGGGCACAAGGACCATGGCGCCGTCGCCGACGAAGTGGTCGAGCGCGTGGCGCGCCGCGTCTGGGAAGGCATGGGGCTGATTGTTCTCCATTCCGGCCATTTCTCGAAGGTATTCAAGAAGCTGATGGGCACTCCCTGCACGCTGAAATGGCGCGAGGCGGGCGAGCGCGAACGGCTTTGGGTGACCAGCGCCAACCACCCGATCGCTGCCGGGATCGGCGAGTATTTCGAGCTCGAGAACGAGGAGATGTATGGCGAGCAGTTCGCCGTGCCGGAGCCGCTGGAGACCGTCTTCATCTCGTGGTTCCAGGGCGGCGAAGTGTTCCGGTCGGGGCTGACCTATCGCCGCGGCGCCGGCAACATCTTCTATTTCAGGCCCGGCCACGAGACCTATCCGACCTATCACGACGCCAACGTCCACAAGGTGCTGCGCAATGCGGTGAGATGGGCGCACAACCCGCAAGGCTCCAATCCGGCCATCCTCGATGCGCCGAACGTGCCGGTGGAAAAGGCGCTCGAGCCGATCGTCGAGCGCGGCGGAAAACTTCATTCCCCCGGCGGAGCCGGCTTTCGCTAGACCAAATCCGTGATCGAACAAGAAGATAAAGCCCTGTCCTAAGGATAAGAATCATGCGTCTGTTGATACTCGGTACCGGCTGGATGGCGGAGGAGCACGCCAGGCAGTTCGGCAAGATCGAGGGCGTCGAACTGATCGGCGCCGTCGATCTCGACCGTACGCGCGTCGACAAGTTTTCGGACATCTATGGTATCCCCAACCGCTTCGCGTCGCTGGACGAGGCGCTGGCATGGGGCAAGTTCGACGCGGTGGCGAACGTGACGCCCGATCGCATCCACCATCCGACCACCATGATGCTGATCGCGGCGGGCAAGCCGGTGCTGTGCGAAAAACCGCTGGCCGAAAACTTCGAGAAGGCCAGTGAGATGGCCGCTGCCGCCGAGCGAGCCGGCATCATCAACATGGTCAACCTGACCTATCGCAATGTCGCGCCGCTGCAGAGAGCGCGCGCCATGGTGCTGGCCGGCGAGATCGGCACGGTCAGGCATGTCGAGGCGTCCTATCTGCAGAGCTGGCTGGTGTCCAAATTCTGGGGCGACTGGCGCACCGATTCGAAATGGCTGTGGCGGCTGTCGCGCGGCCATGGCTCCAACGGCGTGCTGGGCGACGTCGGCATCCACATCCTCGATTTCGCCAGCTATGGCGCCGCACTCGACATCGACCATGTGTTCTGCCGCCTGAGATCCTTCGACAAGGCGCCCGAAAACCGCATCGGCGAATACGAGCTCGACGCCAATGACAGTTTCACCATGGCGCTTGATTTCCGCAATGGCGCCTTCGGCGTCGTCCATGCCAGCCGCTGGGCAACCGGCCATCTCAACGAACTCCGCCTGCGCATCTACGGCGACAAGGGCGGCATCGAAGTCGTGCACAATCTGACCGGCTCGGAGCTGAAAGCCTGCATCGGCGAGGATGTCGAGAACGCCAAATGGCAAGTTCTGGACGCCGGAACGGTGCAGACCAACTACCAGCGCTTCGTCGATGCGGTGCGCAACGGCGTCCAGGCCGAACCGTCGTTCCGGCATGCTGCCGAATTGCAGAAGGTCCTCGACCTCGCCGTCGTCTCGGATGAGAAGCGGGCCGAATTGAGCACCGATACGCAGTGATATCGTTCAGGGAATCTTGATAGGAGCCAGCCATGGTCACGCGACGCGCCGAATGTTCCTGCGGTCAGTTGTCAGCCACCTGCTCGGGCGAGCCGGTACGCGTCTCGGTTTGCCATTGCTTGGCCTGCAAGCGACGCACCGGCAGCGCGTTCAGCTTCAACGCGCGGTTTGAGGAAGATGACGTTTCTGTCCAGGGCCGCTCGGCGGAGTTCACGCGCATTGGCGACGAGGGCGGCCGCGTCATCTACAGCTTCTGCCCGGATTGCGGCACCACCGTCCATTACCGGATCGACGCTCAACCCGGTCTGACCGCCATCCCGGTGGGCGCTTTCGCGGACCCTGCATTCCCGCCGCCCTTCCTGTCCTTCTACCACGAGAGCCGGCGCTGCCAGTGGGTCGAGGTCCGAACCGAACGTTTGGCGACGTTCGGCTGAAGCCGCTGGTCGCCTCCGGCTGACGTTTTAGGTCAAAACTCGATCACTCTGAACGACCGAGTTCGACCCGTTTCAGTCGTCAGGGACGTTCCCCGTTCAGAGCGCTTTAAGTGCATTCCGGTCATTCGCGTTCGAGCATGCTATACTGCACCTTGGCTCCAAAGCAGCCATTGATGGCTAGGAACCAATGCGGATGGGCAGGTCAGACCGACAGCAATTCAACAGCGGCTCCTTGCAGGAGGCGGACCAGCTCGTGCTCGGTCGTGAGGCTTACGAGGAAAGGGCGTGGGACGACGCCTATCGGTTCTTCTCGCGTGCCGGCGAAGCGGCTCCGCTCGCAGTGGACGATCTCGAACGGCTGGCGATGTCGGCCTATTTGACCGGGCGCGACGAGGAGTACCTGCGGGCCCTGGAGCGAACCCATCATGCATATCTGGACGCGGGCGAGTGCCATCGGGCCGCCCGCTGCGCCTTCTGGCTTGGCCTGCGCCTTGTCTTTCGTGGGGAGATGGCTCAGGCGGCCGGCTGGTTTGGACGGGCGCATCGGCTGCTCGAACGCGAGCCACATGATTGCGCCGAACAGGGTTACCTGATGCTGCCCCATGTCGAACAGCAGCTTGCTTCGGGCAACCTTGAAGCGGCCTACGCTGCGGCGAGCGGCGCAGTCGAGATTGGCGAGCGCTTTGCGGACGTGGATCTGGTGGCCTGTGCACGGCACTTGCAGGGCCGTGTTCTGTTGCGCCAGCGGCGAACCGCGGAAGGTTTCGCGCTCCTGGACGAGGCGATGGTTTCGGTCACGGCCGGCGAATTGTCGCCGCTGCTTACCGGCTTGATCTACTGCAGCGTGATCGAAGCGTGTCAGCAAGTCCATGCTCTGGGCCGCGCACGCGAATGGACCTCCGCCCTGGGGCGATGGTGCGCCGAACAGCCCCAGCTGATCAGTTTCAGCGGCACCTGCCTGATGCATCGCGCCGAGATCAAGCGGCTCAGCGGCGCATGGCAGCACGCGATCGACGAAGCGCAGCAGGCCGTGGAGCGTTTGACGCAGTCGAACAATCGGAGAGATACGGCTGGAGCATGGTACCAGCTGGCGGAAGTATACCGCCTTCGCGGAGACTTTGACGTGGCCGAGCAGGCATATCGGAGTGCAAGCCAACATGGCTTCGAACCGCAGCCGGGCCTTGCCCTGTTGCGGTTGGCCGAAAGGCACATCGATGCGGCTGCGGCCGCAATCCGGCGCGTCATGGGCGCGACGACCGACCAACTGAAGCGCATTCGGCTGCTGCCTGCTCACGTCGAGATCATGCTGGCGGCTGATGACATCGAGGAAGCACGGCGTGCCTGCCACGAACTGGCGGACATTGGAGAAAGCTACGGAACCGAACCGCTACGCGCCCTTGCCGCTCACGCGCGGGGAGCGGTGGAACTGGCAGAAGGCGAAGCGCAGGCTGCATTGACTTGGCTGCGCCAGGCACTCGAGGGGTGGCAGCAAGTCGAAGCGCCATACGAAGCAGCGCGCGTAGGCGTCATGATAGGCCAGGCTTGCCGCGCCCTCGGTGACAACGATGGTGCGGAACTGGAGTTGCAGGCAGCCCGGACAGTGTTTCGGCAGCTCGGTGCGATGCCGGACCTTTCTCGTGTCGATATCCTGCTTGGCATGCGATCAGACGGAGCCCGCGGCCTCTCTGCCCGTGAACTGCAAGTTCTCCGCCTGGTCGCTGCCGGCAAAACCAACAAGCAAATCGCCAACGAACTGGATTTGAGCGGGAAGACAGTGGACAGGCACGTCAGCAATATTTTCAACAAGCTTGACGTCCCCACGCGCGCTGCCGCCACCGCCTGGGCCTACGAGCACCGCCTGGTTTGAGCAGGTCTGGCATGGGTCGAATCACCCATGCCGTCATCGGCGCCCATTGGGTGGTTCGCCCGAAGCGCCGCCCTCCCTTCCGCGCTAGCTTGCACTCGAAATCGATCGGCCATGGATGCGCGGCGCCACGGCGCAGCTCGCCCACAGATCGCGAGACGGACGCAGTGATCGCGCTGCGAACATCCGGCCACAATGAAGGGAAGTAGCGATGTCGCATGCCGATACCGGAATGCGGGTCGCGGGCGCCTGGCTTGCGATCGCTTCTGTACTCTTGGGTTTCGTCCTGATCGGTCACGGGCCGATTAATCCCGACCTCGCCCAGCAAATGCAGGCCATCGCCAGTGGCGTCACCCTGTGGGTGGTCGTGCATTGGGCCGCCGCGGCAGCACTTTCGCTGTTCGTCGTCGCGAGCCTGATCGTGCTGACCGCCGGCTCTCGACTGACCGAACGCTGGTGGACCCTATCCGCCTGGGCGGTGGTGGCCGTCGGCGCGCTCTGGACGATGACAACCGCCGTGGCCGAGGCCACCACCGTCGCCGATGCCGTCGCCGCCAACGACATGGCGCGATTCGCGGTCTGGTGGGCCTTCGCCGAGGGCAAGGCCAACGGCTTCATGTTCCTCTGCCTGGCGGTTGCCGTGATCGCCGGCAATGAGACGCTGAGCCGGCAACAGGTAACGCCGACCTGGGCGTCACTGGTCGGAGTCGTGGCCGGGCTTGGTGCCTTCGTCGGATGGCCGCTGGGCATGTGGTTCGGCATCGGGCTGGGCAGCCTCGTCTGGGTTGCGTCGTCTTTTGTAATGGCCCTGTGGACGTTGTGGTTCGGGTTGGGGCTCGCGCGAGCCGAGAACAGCGTGTCGAAAGCTCGCAGCGCGAGCTTCAGCGCGTGAGCACCCCAAGAGGCCAGCGGCGTCCTATCAACATCAGGGAGGTCATGATGACTCACGTTGAAGGTTACACCGCCACCCCGGCAGCAATTGAAGATAGCGCCGATGTCAAAGCTGAAGGCGTGCGGCAAATGTCGGCTATTGTTTAGGGTTACGGATGCCGGCCAACAGGTGTTGGCTTGGCGCGAGGGCCGGCGTCCGAAAGCCTCCAGGGAAAGAACCCGCGGGATGGAGGGCGTGGTTCCGGCGCTATGGGGATTTGACGGTTCCGCGTGGTTCGCGGTGGGTGCACTGATGCGGCTGACAGGTGGGACTGCTCAGGTTGACAGGCGCGCGCGGCCGGCCGAGGCGGCGCATGATGCGGTGTGGCGGCTGAAGAATCCGGTCGCCTGCGGCTGACGTTTCAGGATCAAACCCAATCACTCTGAACGACCGAGTTCGACCCGGTCCGACCGTCAAGGCATTTCAGGCGACGAAGTCGATCCATCAACGTGCGTGGCTCGATCGCGCCAAAAGAAGGCGTGTGCGTCGGCTGAGCAAGCTCCGTCACAGCTGCGCTCAACGGGTCGCGACAAGTGCCGACCATCCAATTGATCGCTGATGGTTACTACGTGCTGGCCATGCTAGAATTCAGCGTCCTCGACGTGGTTAAAATCGGGGAATTGCGACCGGTTGACGGCGCGGGAGGTCGACGGACAAACACGAACAGATCACAGGGAGGAAGCAATGTTTCGGACACCAGTTCATCTTGCATTCTTGACAGCGTCGATTGTTGCCCTGCCATCTTACGCGGCCATGGCCGATGACACACAGATCGCGCGCGGCGAATATCTGGTTACGATTGCCGGCTGCAGCGACTGTCACACATCCGGTTACTTCTTCGGGAAGCCCGACATGTCGCGCTTCCTCGGCGGTTCGGACGTGGGCTTCGAGATTCCTGGTCTTGGTGTCTTTGTCGCCCGTAATATCACCCCTGACAGGGAGACCGGTATCGGAAGCTGGACCCCGGAGCAGATCGTCACCGCGATCCAGACCGGCGAACGGCCGGACGGCCGCATCCTGGCGCCGATCATGCCTTGGCGCGACTTCGCGCATCTCACCGCGGATGACGCCATGGCGATCGCGGCATTCCTCCAAAGTGTGAAGCCGGTCAGCCACCAGGTTCCCGGCCCGTTCAAACCCGGGGAAGCGGTGTCGACGTTCATGATGCGGATTATGCCGCCGGGGGAAGCCGCAGCCGCTGCAACGAAGTAGGGCGGCTTTGATCGGAACGAGATTTTTAGTCGAATAATGGGTGAATGTCCGCCTTGGAGATGATGAGGCCGATATCCGAACGGCAGAAATGGGGTCGATTCGAGCCGTTGCGCGAAGGGCCGCTTTTGAGAAGCGCCATGAATGTCGCGATATTGGCGCTACCTACTCGTTCCCATCGACGAGACGAATGGCAGCATCCACCCTTCCCCCGGTCCTCGGCGGCGGACGCGATGAACGGCTCGATTGAGCCCGAAACGAACTTCTGTCACATCGGTAACCTGCCGCCACCTCCTCAAATTGCCCGCGAGCTCGGTCTGAGCCAGCGGACGGTAGACCGTCACGTTAGCGATATCCTGACGCGGCTGAACGTGCGCACGCGCGCGGCAGCCACGGCCTATGCGGTCGAGCACGGCCTGATCGGCATGGTCGTATCTGGGTAATCCTACCCAAGCCAAATTTCTCGCTGCGTGGGTACTTACGCCGAAGCGGGCAACCGTGGCGCGGGTCTAAACCTCATGGCGTGGTAAAGGCCACAGGAGGTTTTCCCGATGCCAACGAATAATAACAGCATGAGCGGGCCGGGCGGTGTCTGGCTCGCCACCGGAACGCTGCTGCTGGCGGCTGCGCTCGTCTTTCACGGGCCACCGGACGCGGATTTGTCTGTTCAGATGCAGAATATCGCCGAGGGCCATGGGCGATGGGCTACGGTCCATTGGACGGCGGCAGCGGCGCTGTTCCTGATCGCCGGCGCTTCGTTCCTGAACCTGGCGCTCAACCCCCGGGTTCGGCGTTCGCCGATGCTGAGTTCCGCCTGGATGGTGATGGCTCTCGGCGCCCTGACTACGTTCTCCACCGCAGTCGCCGAGGCATCGGTGGTCGCGGTCGCGGCCGACCGGGGTGACACCAACGCCTTCATGACCTGGTGGGCGTTTTCCGGCGGCATGGGTAACGGATTCTGGGCGCTAGCCCTGGCGACAGCGCTTGTCGCGTATCACGATGCCCGCGACAACGTTGGGATACTGCCCCGATGGGCCGCGATCGTCGGCTCGGCGTTCGGTATCCTTTCGGCAACCGGGTGGACACTCGGTGAGCAGCTCGGGATCGGCATCGGAGGTCCGATCTGGCTGATTTCCTCGCTTCTCATGTGCCTGTGGCTCGCGTGGTACGGGCTGTCCTCAAGCAGCGTCCGGTCGGGGCAAGCCACGGCGTAAAGCGCCTGATCCAGCATCATCTTGAGACAGGAGGAAAAAATGTCCCTTCAAACGAAGGAAATCGAGGCGACGATCCACGACATCCACGGATTCTTCACCGACTGGGTGGCGGGCCGATGCCCTGGCGACGATGCGACGTTCAAGAAGAACGCGCTCGACCGGATCAGCGACGATCTGGTCGCCATCATGCCGGGCGGCAGGGCGTTCGGGAAAAATGATTTCGCAGGTTACATGAAGAGCATCTACGGATCGAATCCGGCCTTCCGTATCAAAATACGCGACATCCGGATCAGCCATCAAAGCGCCGACCTGGCGGTCGTGAACTACCACGAATGGCAACGCGACGCGAAGGACTCTGATCAACCGAACAATGGCCGGGTCACGACGATGGTGATCCGCGATCGCGGCTACCGCCGGGGGCCCGAGATCTTGCAAGTTCATGAAACCTGGCTCCCAGCCGATGTCGTTCAGTCCGCGGATTTCGCGTTCTGAGAAGCGTCGGTCCGAAACGGGCAGAGAAAGGAATTGCGTTGGCGGCACCATCGGCTCTGCCGGCGTCATGGAGCCAGAACTGTGCTTCTTTTCAGCCCGAATTGATCCACATTCAACGTCCGGCTAGCCCAGCAAGCCGGCCATTCCATGCGTTCGCGTGGAGCGTCGGCTCGCCACCCATTGCTGCCGCTTGGTCGGCTGAACGCTTCGGCAGATCTTAGGCCCAGAGCGGACGTTAACCCGGCGCAAGATTTGGTCGCGAACAGCGCGGCCACGTCCGCAGGAGCCACGAAAGGAACCAGATCGGCGCTCCGGGGCAGGGATTTGGAAAGTATCATTGCCTAAGTTTCTGGTACTTTGAGGAAGTTCGGATAGGTCATCTGCGGGACATTCAACCGCAACCGGCCGGCAGGCTTTTCGGCAAAGCTTCCCGCATCCCTCATTGCGGCAAGGATGAGCTCCAGCGCCGGTCCTGCCTGGCTCAAAACCTCTCGCCGGCTTCAGTCAGGCTCGTCGCCCTCGTGGTCCGCGTCAGAAGGGTCGCGCTAAGCCGCGCTTCCAGTGCCTGATCATCTTGCTGATCGCCGACGGCGAGACCCGAAGTGTCTTGGCCGCGGCCGTGAAGTTGGCCGGCGCCGCTGGTTTCGCATGTTTCTTGGCGAACAGACGCCCGAAGCAGCGTTGGCCGCAGCCGACGATCCCGTCCCGGTCCCGGCCAAGAAACGCGAAAATCTATGCGAGGCCAATCTCTATGTCGCGGAGTTTTTACCGGCTCGACGGCCGTGACGATGAAGCCTTGCGGCGGTACCGGCTTGCGGAACGCGACTGCCCCCACGACTTCATCGAATATGTCGCAGCAGGCAATGCACTGCGCGCGCTCGGTGTGTCGCCATAGTGCGCCGCTGCGGATGATTCATTGTAGGCTCGAGCGCAACCTCGGCGCAAAGGCGACGGCAGGTTCGGTGCGTATTGTCGCTGCTGTCAATGCCGCAGGATCTTGCTCAGAAAAGCGCGGCTGCGGTCGGTCTTCGGGTTGGAGAAGAACTCATCCGGCGTGCCGCTCTCGACGATGGCGCCGGCGTCCATGAACACGACGCGCTGGGCGACCTTGCGGGCAAAGCCCATCTCGTGCGTCACCACCATCATGGTCATGCCTTCCTCCGCCACCGCGACCATGACGTCGAGCACTTCCGAGATCATCTCGGGATCGAGCGCCGAGGTCGGCTCGTCGAACAGCATGATCTTGGGGCGCATGCCGAGGCAGCGCGCGATCGCCACGCGCTGCTGCTGGCCACCAGACAGCTGCGCCGGATAGGCGTTCACCTTGTCGGCGAGGCCGACCTTGGCGAGCAATTCGCGCCCGGCCTTCTCGGCTTCAGCGCGCGGGATCTTGCGGACATGGATCGGCGCCAGGGTGACGTTCTCGAGCGCCGTCCTGTGCGGGTAGAGGTTGAACGACTGGAAGACGAAGCCGACCTCGGTGCGCAGCCGCGTCATGTTGGTGGCGGGGTCGCCGAGGCGCTGGCCGTCGACCGTCAGGTCGCCGTCGCGGATCGTCTCCAGCCCGTTGATGCAGCGGATCAGGGTGCTCTTGCCCGAGCCGCTCGGGCCGCAGACGACGACCACTTCGCGCGGCTCGACGCTCAGCGTGATATCCCTGAGCACGTTGAGCTGGCCGAACCATTTGTTGACGCCGCGAAAGTCGATCATGCCGGTTTTGGTCATATTGCCGGACCCTTGAGGTTCGATGTCACAACTGTACCTCGCCATGCGCCGCGCCCATGCGTTGCTCCAGCCGGCGGGCCAGCATGATCAGGGGGTAGCAGACGATGAAGTAACCGAGGCCGACGAGGAAGAAGACCAGCAGCCCATTGGGTACACGCTGCACCACCAGCCAGCCGACGCGGGTGAGGTCGGTGAGGCCTATGGCCGAGACGACCGAGGAATCCTTGATCAGCAGCACATATTGCCCGACCAGCGGCGGCAGCACGATGCGCATCGCCTGCGGCAGCACCACCTGGCGCATGCGCTGCCAGCGCGACAGGCCGGACGCCAGTGCTGCCTCGACCTGGCCGGTCGGCACCGAGCGGATGCCGGCGACGACGATCTCGCAGATGAAGCAGGCGGCCAGGTTGGTCAGCGCGATGATGCCGGCGGTGAAGGCGTCGAGCTCGATGCCGAGTTCCGGCAGGATGAAGAAGATCAGGAAGATCTGCACCAGGAACGGCGTGCCGCGGATCAGGTCGACCCAGGCGCCGATCGCGCCGCTGATCAGCCGGTTGCCGCCGGTGCGCAGGATGCCGAGGCCGAAGCCGAGCAGCGTGCCCAGCACCAGGCTGATCAGCGACAGCACCACGGTCATGCCGAGGCCGCGCAAGGCGAAGGGATAGCTGCCGGCGATGCTTTGCAGCTGCTGCCAGATCATGTCCGTGCCCCCGCCAGGCCGAGCCAGCGCCCGGAGAGCGCCGCCAGCCCCTTCAGCCCGTAATAGAGCAGGAGGTAGAAGGCTGCGATGGTGATGAAACCTTCGGCCGGCATGAAGCGGTCGGAGGCCAGCAATTGTCCGGCGCGCGTCAGCTCGGCAACCGAGATCAGCGACAACAGGGCGGAATCCTTGACCAGCACGATCGCCTGGCCGAGCAGCGGCGGGATCGTCACCTTGAACGCCTGCGGCAGGATGACGAGGCGCATGCGCTGGACATAGGTCATGCCCGAGGCGACGCCGGCCTCCACCTGGCCGCGCGGGATCGACAGGATGCCGGCGCGGATGATCTCGGCGACATAGGCGCCGCTGTTCAGCGACAGGGCCAAGATGCCGACGACGAACTCGGGCAGGACGAAGCCGAGCCGCGGCAGGCCGAAATAGAGGAAATAAAGCTGCGCCAGCAGCGGCGTGGCACGCACCGCGTCGATATAGGCCTTGGCCGGGACGCGGAACAGCCGGCCGCGCTGCAGGTTCATGGCGGCGAGCACGATGCCGACGGCGAGCGCGCCGGCAAAGGAGAGGACAGACAGCCACACGGTCGTGACGAGGCCCTGCCCGAACAGGGGCAGATATTCGACGATGGTGCGGAAGCTGAAGTTTTCGAGCATTTTGGACGGTGAATGGTGAATAGTGAATAGGGAATAGTGAATAGGGAATTGGGAATAGGGAATTGGGAATAGGAGCAGCAAGTAGCGAGTAGCGAGTAGCGAGTAGCGAGTAGCGCTTTACTACTCCCTACTCCCTACTCCCTATTCACACTACTCAGTGATCCTTCTTCCAGGCGTCGGAATTGACCCAGTAATCGAGGTTCTTCTGCAGGCGGCCGTCGAGGCTGACCTGGTCGAGGAACAGGTTCATCCAGACCAGCAGGTCCTGCTCGTCATAGCGTGTGGCGAAGGCCAGCGGCTCTTTCGACAGCATGTCCGGCATGATGATGAAGCTGTCGGCGGGGTAAGCGGTCGACTGGCCCTTGACCGCCGAGACGTCGTTGACGCCGCAATCGGCCTGGCCGTTGTTGACGGCGTCGAGCAGCAGCGGGCCGCCGCCCTTGTAGCTCTTGATATCGGCGTCGGGGAAGGCGGCCTTGGCTTCCTTCTCGCCGGTGGCGCCGAGCAGCACGGCGATCTTGGTGCCCTTGGCCTTGCAGTCCTCGGTGGACTTGAAGGCGGTCCCAGCCTTGGTGAAGACTGTGCTGCCCGTGTACATGTAAGGCTTGGTGAAGGCGACCTTCATGCCACGCGCCAGTGTCGGGGTCATGTCGGCGACCAGAAGATCGGCCTTGCCCGACAGCAGCGCCGGGATCAGGCCGTCCCAGTCGAAGTCGAGGAAGGTGATCTTGACGCCCATTTCCTTGGCCATCAGTTCGGCGAGTTCGACCGAACTGCCGGTGCGTTCGCCGGCAGCACCCACCAGCGAGAAGGGCGGTCCCTGCGTCTGCACGGCGACGCGCAACTCACCGCGCTTGGTGATCTCGTCGAGCGTTCCCGCACTGGCGGCAGCGGTAAGGCCAGCGAGCGCAAGGCCGGCGATGAAAAGCTTGGCAATCTTCATTTGGGCATTCCTCCTTGTTTCGTTTGTTGTTCCACTTGTTATTTCACCCCATCGAGGTGCTTTTTGAGCGGCAGCGCCGTTGCCGGCGGCGACCACCGTTCGAAAATCCTTCAGTCCCAGCTCACCGTTTCGGCAACCTTGATGCCGCGCTTGGCCAGCTCATCGAGGAAGCGGCCATCGGGAACATGCAGCAGCGGGTTGAGCAGGCCGGGCGCGGCGATCTCGCGCCGTGCCAGCATCTGCGCCACAATGCTGGCGGGATAGCCGACGCCGAGGCTCATGCCGAATAGGCCCGAGGCGAGGTCGCGTTCGATGACCAGCTCCGAGGTCACCGTCTTGCGGCGGTCGCCTTCGCTGCCGACAAAGACGTTGCGCATCACGCAAAGGTCCTTTTCGTCGGCGCCATATTGCAGTTGCGGGCCAAGCAGCCGGCCGAGGAATTCGCGTGGGCTGGCACCGGTGCTTTGCACCTTGTCCTCGGACAGGAAGCCGAGCTGCTTCAGCGGCGCCCAGAACGCCGACCAGCCGGGCCAGCGAAGCGAATAGCGGCCGGAGCGCTGCAGCCCCTTAGCGGCGGCGAGCATGCCGGCATAATGCGGCGCGTCGCCATTGGGGAAGGCTTCGAGCCTGCCCAGTCCCGCCACCTCGATCTCGTGGATGAAACGATTGTCGTGCTGGCGGGCGGCCGGCACATCGACCCGTTTGCCGTCCTCGACCAGCACGCTGTCGCGGTTCTGGCTGACCAGAACCATGTCGAAATTCCAGCTCACCTTGTAGCGCAGCGGCTCGACCACCGCCTTCGGCTCGGGAATGCCGCCGCAGTAGGAATCGATCGCGGTGATGGTGTCGAATTGGCTGGCGGCGCGCGCGTAGAGCACCAGGTCGATGCCGGGGTCGAGCCCGCATTCGGTGACGATCGACACGCCGGCCTTTTCGGCCTCGGGAGCGAGATCGGCGATGGCCTTGCCGTAATTGGTGGTGACCAGCGGCGTGCGCGTCGCGATCGCCGCCTGCACCGCGTCGCGCATCAGCGGCTGCGGCAACAGGTCGATGACCGCATCGACGTCCTTCATCACATCGGCCAGCACCGGACCGATCGCGCCCTCCGGCACGACAAAACGCACCCTGGCAAGGTCGGTCAGGCCGCCAAGCCGCGCAGCGCCGTCGGTTGCCGTGTCGACACAGACCACTTGCTCGACGCCGTCGCTGGCAACGAGATCGGCGATCGCCGCCCGGCCTTGCAGGCCGAGGCCGCCGAGAACCGCGATCTTCATGCCATTTCCTTCCGCGTCTCGTCCGACCAGCAGCCTTCCGGCAGGCTGACCCATTTGTTGCAGGACGCCATGACGACGAAGGTCTCGCTGCGCACGACTTCGCCCGGCTCGCCGGCGCCGGGGATCAGCTCGCTGGTGACGCGGTAGAGATCGGCGACATCACCGGCCACGGTCACGTCGACGATGATGTCGAAGCGCCCGGTGACGACGGCGGCCGAGTTCACGAAAGGCAGTTCGGAGATGCGCTGCGCCAGTTCCCGGGCGCGGCCGCGTCCCTGCGCATTGATGCCGACGATGGCCGAGATCAGCTCAGGGCGTTCGGTCAGGTTGAGCAGCCCGACGATCTTGAGCAGGTTGCGGTCGAGCAGGTTGCGCAGCCGCATGCGCACGGTCGGCACCGAGATCGCCATCTTCTCAGCGAGGCGGTTGACGCCAAGCTGCGCATCTTGCGACAGCAGCTTGACCAGTCGCCGGTCGGTCTGATCGAGATGTTCCCGCAAACGCTCAGGCTTTCATAAAGGGAAAGAAATGATCGTATTTTCTTTCTGATATGAAAATACCTTATGAGAGATTTTTAACAACGGCAAGAGCCATGTCATCCGCCGTGCCGCTGCGCCTATCGGCAGTTTCGTCGATGTCGCCACATTTTGTTCTTGCTTTGTGCCGGCAGCTATGCTACTAATTTGGGTATGGTGCCAATTTGGCTCCAACGACCCGTCCTCCCGAGGCGGGTTTTTGTTTCCGGATCTTTTGAAGGTTCAGCGCCGCCGGTCTAAGATTGGCGGGACACCGTGGTTCCGCGGAGCGCAGCCGCAACTCATGCCTTCACGTGACGGGCGGAAAGGCTCATCCGCGAAATGGCCAAAATCGGCTTTTCAACAAAACTGTAGTTGGCCAGGGAGACGGCAATGCAGGCGGTGACAATAACCATGCCAGCAAGCCATGGTGATACGCTGACGCTTGCAACGACAGGAGCGGTCGCAAGCAGCACGATAGGATGCGTCAGATAGAGAGAGTAGGAGGCATCGCCCAACCTTGCCAGCAGGCGAGGAGCAAAAAGCCGGAAGTAGCTTTCCAGGCTGATGCAACCGGCGACTAGGATCAAGGCCGGGATTCCCTGAGCAAGGGTTCGCGGCAAGTTGAAGCCAAGTACCATCACCAGCATGGACACGATGGCGAACACGAGCGCCGAGACACCCAGGACGGTAGCCAAACGCGCCAGTCTGCCGACCAGGTGGCCGAGCACCATGCCGGCAAGGAACTCAAACAGGATTGGCGTGGTATAGAAAAACAGCACAGTGTCGGCGGCGGGTTTGAAGACGATGCGCGCCGCTACGGCGATTGCAAAGACAACGCCGACCATGGCCATTTGCGTCAGCGTGCCGAAACGCATAGTCGCCGCGAACAGAATGTAAAACAGGATTTCCAGATTGAGCGTCCAACCCACGCCAAGCACCGGTTGGACATAGCCTGTGACCGTATCGAGATAGGCTATGAAAAGCAGGCTATTGGTGGTCTGCTCAAGAGACACTGCACGACCGGCAAACAACCAAAGTGCGGCGACCATAAGGAAGGTCATAACCCAATAGAACGGAACGACGCGCGTGAAGCGCTGCATCAAAAAAGCACGGTGGTCGGCGCGTCTGTTCTCTGTCGAGAGAACCATTACAAAACCACTAATGACGAAAAACAGGTCGACGCCGCTGTTTAGAACGGGAATACGCAGATCGAGCATGCCCAGCGCGGCCGGAAGATGATAGATAACAACCATGAGAGCTGCCAGCCCCCGCAGTACCTGTATCGATGTATACTGTTGAATCCGACGCGGCGCAGCGTGATCATTCTGTGGAATGATGTTCATCAAAAAATGGTCCCCGGTGCAGGAGAGCATTAACATACGTGATCGTTGATGTGCCGATTAATTGTTGGTTTAATTAACACGTAAAGTTTTAGATAAGTTTTATTGATATAGCGTGCCGCCACACTTATGCTCGGCCGACTTTGGCCTGCCTCGTTGCCAAACTTGGCATCTCCCCAGTGAAGAGGAGATTGGCCGTTCCCGCGCTAACGGCTGGACTCGAAGATAGCGACGGCTGCCGCTGTCAGCGCAGCGTTACTAGATGCTACTGTTCCATCAGGGAGCTCCTTGCCGTCTTCCAGTCCGACGCGCGTCGACCAACGGCGTTCCGCCGCCCGGTGCACGAAAGGCCAGACCGTGGCGTCGGCGCCGTGCAGCAGGATTGCCCGGCGCATTCCGGCGCCGTCGAGCACGGCGGCGATATCGTCGCTGATCTCCAGCGCAGCGTCCGGCTCCTGCTCGGAGATTTCGATCAGGATCCGCAGCACGCGTTTGCCATGGTCGAGGCTCACCAGGCGTTCGGCGTCGGCGACGGAGGCAAGCCCCGCCTCGATGCCAATGCCGCGTTGGCGCAGACGCTCCATGATAGCGGGCGCGGCGTCTTCGCTGAGATTGACCGAGGCATAGTCGGGCAGCTCGCTCCAAGCGGCGATCGCGGCCAGCGTCCGCTCGTCGTCATTCTCAATCCAGGCGCCGGTCGACACGCCGATCAGCGTTCCAGGGCAGGCGCGACGAAGCGCCAGCACCGTCCGATCCATCGCCGCCGGAGCCAGGCTTTCGCGGCCGTCCAGCCCGCGGGCATGGACATGCAGTTCGGCGGCACCGGCGGCGACGCAGGTCGCACCGTCGCGCGCCATGGCTTCGGGATCAAGCGGCAGTCGCGGGTGAAAATCGGCGCTGCGCGCGCCATTGATGCAGGTCTGGACAATCATGCTATGGGCAGTCCGGTTGCGGTTGCTGCCAGCCTAGCGCGGGCCAGTGAAAACCGGAATCGCGCTGGCGAAGGCTCCTGACATATGGACGCCGGCCGGCTTGGATCAGTCTGGCAGGGTGTGTCTCTATCGCCTTGTTCGCCAACGATCTTCTCGGCAAAAGAGACGGTCGTTTGCAGAGTTATGGCGGCACGCCCAGATCGTGCAGCGCACTCATGGCGGCTCGGTATTCGACGAAATCCCTGGGACAATCGCTAGCGGCGAGCCGGTAAAGCCGTAAGGCTTCCTCGCTATGCCCTTGGAGCCGGCTAAGCTCGGCCGTGTAGAAATTCGTTTCGCAGACTTGTCCGGTTCTCTGAGCCAGGCCCACAGCACCGGCATCCGAAAGTGCTTCGGCGGACGTCTTTTCACCCAGCAGCATGCTGACCAGCGGTGCCGGCCACTTCGTCATGTCGAGCTTGCTTTTCGCCTCCTTCAAGTGGCTCGCCGCGCCGTTGCGCCGCGCCGCGATATCAAGCCAGATGGCAAAGTAGGCATTGTCGGGGGTGAGAGAGGCCGCCTGCTCGAAATCCGTCTGCGCCATCGCCGTCGCGCCGGAATAGAGATACAGGACGCCCCGGCCAGCATAGGTGGAGGCGTCTTTCGGATCGAGGTTGATTGCTTCGCCATAGTCGGCGATAGCGCGGCTGTATTGGTCCTTTGCCGTCCAGGCTACGCCTCGGTTTTGGTAGCTCTTGACAAGTCTCGGATCGAGGC
The DNA here is from genome assembly GCF_040318315.1 of Mesorhizobium sp. M1227. Lineage (NCBI taxonomy): Bacteria > Pseudomonadati > Pseudomonadota > Alphaproteobacteria > Hyphomicrobiales > Phyllobacteriaceae > Mesorhizobium > Mesorhizobium sp. M1227. Next base: position 78,007 of record NZ_JAMYLZ010000017.1, on the reverse strand, counting down.
TGATCGCGCGGTCGTAGTCGGCGATGGCGAGATCGTATTCGCCTTTCCTGCTCCAGGCGAAACCTCGGTCGTTGTAGGCGATCGCCTTTGTCGGGTCGAGCGTAACGGTCTGGCTGTAATCGGCGATCGCCCGGTCATTGTCGCCTTTTTCTAGCCATGCCTCGCCGCGTTTGTAGTAGGCGGGCATCAGTTTCGGATCGAGGCTAATCGCCTTATCGAAATCGGCGATGGCCTTCTCGGCATCACCCTTGGCAATCCACGTTATGCCCCGGTTGAAAAATGCAGAAGGGTCTTTTGGATCGAGGCTGATGGCCTTGTCGAAATCGGCGAGGGCGCCGTCATTGTCGCTCTTTCCCGCACGCGCGATTCCACGATTGGAATAGGAAAAGGTATTTTTCGGGTTGAGGCCGAGCGCTTTGTCGTAGTCGGCGATGGCACGGTCGAACTCGCCCTTTGCCGCCCACACCAGTCCTCGGTTGTTGTAGGCATCGATGTTCCCGGGGTCGGAGCTGATTGCCTGGTCGTAATCGGCCATAGCACGGTCATTGTCCCCTTTGGCGAACCAGGCTATTCCCCGATTGTAGTAAGCGCTTGAGTATTTTGGATCGAGGTTGATGGCTTGTCCGTAATCTTTGAAGGCGCGGTTGACGTCGCCTTTGCGCGCCCAGACCATCCCCCGGTTGTTGAAAGTCTCGGCACGCTTCGGATCAAGATCGATCGCTATGTTGTAGTCGGCGAGGGCGTGGTCATTATCGCCCTTCTTGAACCACACTAAACCCCGAGCGTTGAAAGCGTAGGTATCTTTCTGGTCAAGACTGATCGCCTTGTCGAGATTGGCCATCGCGTCGTCGAAATCGCCCCTGTCGATATCTATCATGCCCCGATGCAGATAGGCGTCGGTCTGACCCGGGTCGATGGTAATCGCCTGGTTGAGGTCGGCCAGCGCACGGTCCCTATCGCCCCGGTCCGCCAGAGCTGCACCTCGATTGGCGTATGCGTCGGCGTATTTCGGATCGAGGCGGATCGCCTGGTCAAAATCAGCGATGGCCTTGTCGGCTTCGCCCTTTCGCCACAAGGACATGCCACGGTTGTTGAAGGGCATCGCGCCTTTTGGATCGAGACCGATGGCTCGGTTGGAGTCCTCAATGGCGTGGTCGTCTTCCCCCTTCTTGTACCAGGCATGGCTACGACTGACGTAGATTTTCGGATTTGTCGGATCGAGCCTGATCGCCTGGGTGTAATCGGCAATGGCACTGTCCGCATCGCCCCTTGCAAGCGAGGCGATGCCTCTGTTGAAATAGGCATTGCCAAGGTTCGGATCGAAGGTGATCGCCTGGCTGTAATCGGCGATGGCACGATCGATGTCGCCCTTGTTTGCTCGGGCCAGACCCCGGTTTCAATAAGAGATGGCGTGTTTCGGATCGAGTCTGATCGCCTGGTCGTAGTCGGTGATGGCGCCGTCGAAATCGCCTTTCGCCGCCCATGCTATCCCCCGGTTGTTGTAGGCGTCGACATATTTCGGATCGAGCGCGATGGCCTGACCATAGTCGGCGATGCCGCCATCGGCGTCACCTGCGTCGGATCGGGCCGCGCCTCGCGCGTAGTATGCGACGGCGAGTTTTGAATCGATGCCAATCGCCTTGCCATAATCGGCTATGGCGCGGTCATGGTCCCCCCGGTTGGCCCAAGTGACGCCTCTGCTGTAATAGGCTGGTGCAAATGTCGGATCGAGGCTGATGGACGTGTCGAAGTCCGCCAGCGCCTGGTCATGGTCGCCCTTGTTCGACCAGGCGAGGCCTCTGTTGTAGTAGACGCTAGCATCCTTCGGATCGATCGCGACGACCTTATTGTAGTCGGTGATGGCGCCGTCAAAATCGCCGCCCGTCAGCCGGGCGTTGCCGCGCCGGTAGTAGGCATGCGCGTTTTTCGGATCGAGGCTGATCACCTTGTCATAGTCGGCCAGCGCGCGCTCCTCATCGCCCTTGCTGGTCAACGCATCGGCTCGATCGTTCAGGGAACCGGCGTCGTTCGGGTTGAGCCTGATGGCCCGGTCGAAGTCGGCTATCGCGCGGTCGTCGTCGCCTTTGCGTGACCAGATCAGCCCGCGATTGTGGTAATTTCTGCCGTCTCCCGGATTGAGGCTGATTGCCCTGTCATAGTCGGCCAAAGCCCGGTCGTTCTCGCCCTTGAAGGTCCAGGCGACGCCGCGGTTGTAGTAGGCATCGCCATATTTCGGGTCCAGGCTGATCGCCTTGTCCAGATCGGCGATGCCCTTGTCGTAGTCGCCCTTGAAGACCCAGCTGATGCCCCGGTTGTAGTAGCCGCTGGCGACGGTCGGTGCGATGCCGATGAACGCGCTGTAGTCGGCGATCGCGCGGTCATAGTCGCCTCGTTCCGTCAGGGCATTGCCGCGCTTGAAATAGGCAATACCGCGGTTTTCGAGGGGCTCTGTCGCATCCTCGATCATGCGCGTACAGGCGGGAATCCGCACCGCCGGATCGACCTCATCGTCGCTGACGCAGTCGCTGCTGGCGGGCAAGGCCGGGAGCGCCGAGACCAGCATGACGACGAGGCAAACGAGGAATTGCCGGACTGCCCTGTCCCCCTGTCGAACCCGTCCGATCAAATCGCCCCCCATCGCGGCAAGCCCAGCTGCATTGTATTCAACGAAATCCCCGAGACAATCGCTAACGAGTTACCCGGCAAGAAACGGGTGGTCCGCGCGCGCCGTTTCACCCATCTCAATGACAGAGAAGCCACAGGAGGCGAAGCCATGACCATCCATTCGATAGGCGCGAAAGCGGCGGTCAAATCGGCGGAGGTGCGCGTTGCCGGATATGACTGGCGGACGCTGGCCGATGAGCTGAGCGGCTATGGTTGCGCGGTGATGGAAAAGCTGCTGACGCCGCAGGAGTGCCGGCATATCGCCGGACTTTATTCGGACGAGAGCCATTTCCGCAGCCATGTCCATATGGCGCGGCATGGCTTCGGCAAGGGCGAGTACCGCTATTTCCGCTATCCCTTGCCCGACTTGATCGGCGGCTTGCGCACCGCGCTCTATCCGCGCCTGGCCGCGGTCGCCAATGACTGGAACGAGCGCATGGGTATCGCCCAGCGCTATCCCGACGAACACGCCGCGTTCCTCGAGCAATGCCACGAGCAGGGCCAGACGCGGCCGACGCCGCTCCTGCTGCAATATGTTCCCGGCGACTTCAACTGCTTGCACCAGGATCTCTACGGCGATCTGGCCTTCCCGCTGCAGGTGGCGATCCTGTTGTCGGAACCAGGCAAGGATTTCACCGGCGGCGAGTTCGTGCTGACCGAGCAGCGTCCGCGCATGCAGAGCCGCGCCGAGGTGGTGCCGCTGCGCCGGGGCGACGCGGTCGCCTTCGCGGTCCACAATCGACCGGTCCAGGGCAGCAAGGGCAATTACCGGGTCAATCTCAGGCACGGCGTCAGCCGGCTTCGCTCCGGCATGCGCCACACTGTCGGTATCATCTTCCACGACGCCAAGTAACCGGGCCGCCCGGTCAAGCCCTGGCGACGATTACCTCGAAAAATCGCTGCGCACGATACCGTGGCGCTGGAGCTTGTCGTAGAAGGTCTTGCGCGGAATCCCCAGCGCTTCGATCGTGCGCCTGACGTCGCCCTCGTTGCGGCCAAGCGTCTCGCGAATGATGTCGGCCTCGTAGCGCTCCAGCCGCTCCGGCAGCTTCATGGCGGCGTTCGATTGGGTCGGGGCAGGGGGTTGTGCTTCGGCGCCTTCCTCCAATCCAAGCACGAACCGCTCGGCGAAATGCGCCAGTTCGCGCACATTGCCCGGCCAGTCATGGTCGCTGAGATGGCGATGCACCGAAGCCGGCACTGCCGGCACCTGGCGGTGGAAACGGGCGGCGGCGCGCTCGGCGAAATAGAAGAACAGCAGGGCGACATCGTCGCGGCGCTCGCGCAGCGGCGGGATCGAGATCGTCACCACGTTGAGCCGGTAGTAAAGGTCCTCGCGGAAAGCGCCGCGCTGGCGCGGATCGGCGAGGTCGACCTTGGCGGCGGCGACGACGCGCAGGTCGACCGGGCGCACCTCGTTGGTGCCGAGCGGGGTGACCTCGCGCATCTCCAGCACGCGCAGCATCTGCACCTGCGTCGAGACCGGCATGCTTTCGATCTCGTCGAGGAACAGCGTGCCGCCGCTGGCGTGCTCGATGCGGCCGATCCGTTTCTTCTGCGCGCCGGTGAAGGCGCCGGCCTCATGGCCGAACAACTCGCTCTCGATGACGGTCTCCGGCAGCGTGCCGCAATTCAGCGCGACGAAATTGCCCTTGGCGCGGCGGCTCCAGCGATGCAGAAGGCTTGCCACCACCTCCTTGCCGGAGCCGGTCTCGCCGGTCACCAGCACATCGACGTCGGTGTCGGCGATCTGGCGTAGCGTGCGGCGCAGCCTGTCCATCGCCGGCGTCTGGCCGATCAGCGGCAGGCCGTCCTGCGCCTCTCCGGCCGCCTCGCGCAAGGCGCGGTTCTCCATCACCAGGCGGCGCTTTTCCGCTGCGCGGCGCACGCTCTGTACCAGCCGGTCGGCGGCGAAGGGCTTTGTGATGAAGTCGTAGGCGCCGTCCTTGATCGCCTTGACGGCCATGGCGATGTCGCCGTGGCCGGTGACGAGGATGACGGGAATGTCGGCATCCAGCCGCAGGATGCGGTTGAAAAGCTGCAAGCCGTCGATCTGAGGCATGCGGATATCCGACACCACGACGCCGGTAAAACCGGCGTCGAGCCCGGCCAGCGCCTCGGCCGCCACCGCAAAGGCCGAGACCGAGAAGCCGGCAAGCTCCAGCGTCTGCACGGTGGCCTTGAGGAGATCGCGGTCGTCGTCGATCAGGATCACCGGCGCGGCATTGTCGTTCGTCATGATGGCTTACGCTGCTGTCTGGAGATGAATGGTGAAGCGGGTGCCGCTGTCGTCGCTCGAAACTTCGATGCGGCCGCCATAATCGGCGACGATGTCCTTCGAGATGACGAGGCCAAGGCCAAGGCCTTTTTCCTTGGAGGTGTTGAACGGCGTGAACAGCGATTTGAGGATCGCGGGTGGAATGCCCGGTCCGTTATCGGACACGCCGACCGTCACGCCGTCCGCGGTCTCCTCGACCGACACCTGCACACGAGCGTCGTCGCGGCCGTCGAGTGCTTCGAGCGCGTTCTGGAAGAGGTTGATCAGCACCTGTTCGAGCCGCACCCGATTGCCCATGACCTTGAGGCTCGGCGGCGGCAGGTCGATGGCCAATGCGTCGAGCCGGCCGGCAAAGCGGCTTCTCAACAGCATGACGGCGCCCTCGATGACGCCGCGCAATTCGACAGGCTCGGCGGCGGTGCGGCCCTTGCGGGCAAATGCCTTCAACTCCTCGGTGATTGAGCCGATGCGTTCGGTAAGGGCTGCGATAGCGCCGAGGTTTTCCTCGGCCGGCCCGGTCTGCTTGCGGTCGAGGAAGGTGCGGGCATTGTCGGCATAGGCGCGTATGGTGGCGACCGGCTGGTTGATCTCATGGGCGACACCGGCCGCGACCTGGCCGAGGATGGCGAGGCGGTTGGCCTGGACCAGATCCTGCTGCACGATTTGGAGCTTGGCTTCCGTGCTGCGGTGGCCTGTTATCTCGGCCTGCAACCGGTCGCGGGCGCGGCTCAAATCCTCGGTCCGTTCGACGACGCGGCGTTCGAGTTCGGTGCGGGCCGCCTGTTCAGCGGCAATCCGCATCTGCGCCGACTGCCGGCGCCACAACAGATACGCGGCAAGGCCGAGCAGCGGGACGACGACGCCGAGCGCAAGAAGCCGCATTTCGCGGACCGCAGCGGCGATCGGCGCTTCAGCCGGGATCAGATAGTCGAGCCGCCAGGGGGTCGAAGGAACCGTCGTGGAAAGGCTGAGATACTCCGCGTCGCTGCCGCCGGGCGTCACCGCGTGGACGATCGACACATCCGGGCTGAGCGCCTGCGCGTGCTTGATCGGCAACGGCACAAGCGGCGCGTCGCCGAACTGTTGGCTGTCGCGGATCGCGGCTTGCTTAGGTGCGGCCAGCGGTGCGGTTGTCATGAAACGCCAGGACGGCACGCTGGTGATCAGCACGACGCCATTCTCGTCGCTGACATAAGCCGGGCGGTTCGCCTCGCGCCAGTCGGCTTCGAGCTGGTCGAACTCCATCTTGACGACGACGACGCCGAGCGGTGCGTCTGTGTCGCCGACGCGCCGCGAAATGTAGAGGCCGGGGCGCTTGCTGACATTGCCGAGCGCAAAATACTCGGCGGTTCCGGCCTGCATCGCGCCGGAGAAATAGTCGCGGAAACGGTAGTCATTGCCGACGAAGCTGATCGGCTCGCGCCAGTTGCTGGAGGCGACCGCCAGTCCATCGGTGCCGACGACATAGAGTACCGACGCCTTGGTGCCGGAGACCAGCCCCTCGAGCTTGCGGTTCAGCACATCGATTGCCGCGGCATTTTTCTGCGACAGCGCGTCACGCACTTGCTGGTCTGCGGACAAAAGCAGCGGCAGGGCGCGCGGGCTTTCGAGCACCGCGCGCAGCAGCGCGACCTTCAGATTGGCGTCGGTACGCCCCTGCGCCGCCAGGGTCCCGATCTCGGCGGTGCGGCCGTAAAGGCCGGCGCCGTAGAGCGCTGCCGTGACGATCAAAAGCGCGATGGCCGCAAACAGCAGCCAGGCTCGGCGCGCCCGCCTGGCGAGTTGCTCGGGCGTCGAAGACAAGGCACCGGCGGGGCGTTGCAGCATCGCCCATTTGTGCATGAATTCGCACAAAGCACAATTCGACCTATGCGGAGATTCGCACCTATCCATGCGTCCAGCACAGCGGACGTTTGCGAATGCTCAACAAAATCAATGATGAAAAGCTCTTCTGCGTATCTGGCACGACTGTTGCAAACACGAATTCAGCAGTCGCGAGGCTGCTGGTCTCAAAACAACTGCCCCGGGGAGTCGAGCTTTCGATCGGGGCGCCATGGAGGACGTTATGCAGACAGCAATCGCTGCCGCCGAGCCGCGCGGCAAACTTCCCTTATACCGGCATCTATATGTGCAGGTGCTCGCGGCGATCGCCGCCGGCGTGCTGCTCGGCCATTTCTATCCCGAAACCGGCGAGGCGATGAAGCCGTTCGGCGATGCTTTCATCAAGCTGGTGAAGATGGTGATCGCGCCGGTGATCTTCCTGACGGTGGCGACCGGCATCGCCGGTGTTTCCGACCTGCAGAAGGTCGGCCGCGTCGCCGGCAAGGCGATGATCTATTTCCTGGTGTTCTCGACGCTGGCGCTGGTCGTCGGCCTGGTCGTCTCCAATGTCGTCCAGCCCGGCGCCGGCATGCACATCAATCCAGCGACGCTCGATACCGCCAAGGTGGCGGCCTATGCCGAGAAGGCGCACGACACTACCATCGTCGGCTTCCTGATGAACATCATCCCCGACACCATCACCGGCGCCTTCGCACAGGGCGACATCCTGCAGGTGCTGTTCTTCTCGGTGCTGTTCGGTGTCGCCCTGGCGCTGGTCGGCGATCGCGGCCGTCCGGTCGTCGATTTCCTGCAGGCGCTGACCACGCCGATCTTCCGCCTCGTCGCCATCCTGATGAAGGCCGCACCGATCGGCGCGTTTGGCGCCATGGCCTTCACGATCGGCAAATACGGCATCGGCTCGATCGCCAACCTCGCCATGCTGATCGGCACGTTCTACCTGACCGCGCTGCTGTTCGTGCTGGTGGTGCTCGGCGCTGTCGCCCGCTACAACGGCTTCTCGATCCTGGCGCTGATCCGCTACATCAAGGAAGAGCTGCTGCTGGTGCTCGGCACCTCGTCCTCGGAAGCGGCATTGCCGGGCCTCATGGCCAAGATGGAGCGCGCCGGCTGCAACCGCTCGGTGGTCGGTCTGGTCATCCCGACCGGCTATTCCTTCAACCTCGACGGCACCAACATCTACATGACGCTGGCGGCGCTGTTCATCGCGCAGGCGACCGACACGCCACTCACCTACGGCGACCAGATCCTGCTGCTCGCCGTCGCCATGCTGAGCTCCAAGGGTGCTGCCGGCATCACCGGCGCGGGCTTCATCACGCTGGCGGCAACGCTTTCAGTCGTCCCCACCGTGCCGGTCGCCGGCATGGCGCTGATCCTTGGTGTCGACCGCTTCATGTCGGAATGCCGGGCGCTGACCAATTTCATCGGCAATGCGGTGGCGACAGTGGTGGTGGCACGCTGGGAGGGAGAACTTGACCAGACGAAGTTTGCCGCCGCCATGGCCGGCGACTTGCCGGAGGAAGTCGACCTGTCGCTGCCGGGTTTGCAGGCCGCCTGACCGTCCAGGCCACATGACCACAAGGCCCCGGAGGCGGTTCGCCGGCTTCGGGGCAGAAGCGGCGGCGGTCGCGGTATGCCGCCTGAAACGCAACCTGAAGTGGCGCTATTTTCGACGCGGGGCTTGTTCCAGCCGCATTTGCAGGCCAGTATCCGCCATGCCTTCAGGGCACCCGTCCGCTTCGCTCCCGACCTGATCGCGAGGCGAGACATTTCCGTCGGGCTCGGTTGCGACCCACCTTGGCCGAACGTCGGAGCTTTTGCTGCCGCCGACCCTGACCATGGCAGCAGCCTCGAAGGCAATGGCGGCCTCAGTACGAAGTCGCAACGCGAAACGTGACCCGTCTCCTCGTGGGAAGCGCAGGCTTTCTCCCAGGGAACTCGTTGCGCCAAGAGGGGCGCTTGAAGAGGGGGCGGGCCCATTAGCGGGCCTTTGCCGAACCAAAGCAAGATGCGAGGTCAAACGCGATGCAGCCTGTCATTCCGGTATCCATCATCATCCCGAACTACAACTATGCGCGGTTCCTCAAACGCTGCATCGACAGCGCCCTCGAGCAGGACTACGCGGATGTCGAAGTCATCGTCGTCGACGATGCATCGCAGGACAATTCCACGACAATCATGGAATCCTATCGCGACGAGATCCTCGCATGCCCGCGAGCGCAAAATGGCGGACACGCGGCGGCGTTCAACACCGGCTTCGCTGCGAGCTCGGGCAAGATCGTCCTGTTCCTCGACGCCGACGATTATCTCTATCCGACCGCCGTCTCCACCATCGTCGAGACCTGGGACGAGGCAACCGCCCAGGTCCAGTCCAGACTGCATATCGTTGACGAAGGGCAACGCATCAAGGATGTCTTTCCGCCGCCCGAACTGGCTTTCGACAGCGGCGACGTCATGCCGAAACTCCTGCACAAGGGCCGCTATCAGACGACCGTGACCAGCGGGCTGGCCTTTGACCGCGCAACGCTCGAATCGATCATGCCGATACCGGAGCCGGAGTTCCGCCAGGGCGCCGACGGCTATCTGGCAACGCTGGCGCCGATGTACGGGCATGTCCAATCGATCGACGAATGCCTCGGCGCCTACCGGATCCATGGCGCCAACCATTCAGTCTTCGGTGAAAAGCTCGCCGAGCGGGCACGCTGGCGGGTAACTCACGATTTCCGCCGCATGCAGGCGCTGTCTGACCAGGCCTCCGGGATCGGCCTGACCATCGTGCCGTCGGATGCTGTCCGCCACGATCCGGTCCACCTGGAAGAGCGGCTGGCATCGCTCTGCGCGGACAGCGGCCGACATCCCGTGGCCGACGATTCCCGGCTGGCGCTCGGGGCGGCCGGCGCGGTCGCCAGCTTCGAAATGACCGCATCCCTGCGGCGGCGTGCAATCCTTGCCGCCTGGTTCCTGTCGGTCGGGGTGTTGCCGCGGAAAATGGCGACCGCGGTGCTGTCGTGGAAGCTTGATGCGTCGTCGAGGCCGGCATTTTTGAGCCGCCTGTCCAAGACCATCCGCCACGCCATGGGATAGTGGGTGGCGCTGTGCCACAACTCCGCCAGGTTTTCGGGAGGTCTGGCAACCCGGGTAGATTTCGAACAATATCATTATGGGTACGTGGCGCCCCAAGCGAAAGGACAACCAGCCCATGACCTCTTATGAGCCGATGCGTCCGATGGAGCGCTGCCCATCCCACCCTGGAGCGCTGCTTGACGACATTATCCCGGCAACCGGAAAGACCAAGGTGGAGATCGCCAATCTGCTCGGAATCTCGCGCCAGCAGCTTTATGACATCATCCGCGAAAAGAAGCCGGTGTCGCCGGCTGTCGCTGCCCGTCTTGGAAAGATGTTCGGCGACGGCGCCGCGATCTGGCTCAGGATGCAGGCTGCCTATGATGCCTGGCATGCGGAGCGCGGGGTCGACGTCAGCGCCGTTCCAAGATTGCATGCTGCCTGAGATGCAATAGATCCGCCGGACCACCGAGCTCTCAAAAATCGATCACGGTCCCGCCTGCCTGGACCGGTTCTCCGGTTCGACGGCTCGCTCGACCAGGACATGCGCTTCCCGCGCGGCCTCGATGAACGCGTCCCTGGCGGCTTCGGTCCAGCGGTCGTCACTCATGGCACGGCGGCATGTGCGCAGCGCCAAGCCGTGTTTGGCGCTGCCGGCGTCACGCCAGTGGGCTTCCAGCAACTCGACAGCCTGCCGTGCGTTGGAAATGTTGCGGATATCTCCCACGATGCCGACCGCAACCGCAACCGGCTTGGCAAACCATCCCTGGTTCATGGCAGAGCCCTCGACGTGTTGAACCATCTATAACGAAAATCGTAGCGCAAGGTTTCATTCGCGCCAGTCACCACGGCGTGAGGCGGCCCTCACTGCGCCTCGCGCAGCCTGACCACGACGCTGCGCGCCACAAGCACCAGTACGGTGATGACGATCAGGATCACCGAGAGTGCGGCGATCGCCGGGTCGATGTTGTCGCGCAGGCCCATCCACATCAAGCGCGGCAGCGTGATGGCGTTGACCGAGGTGATAAACAGGGTGACGCCGATCTCCTCCCAGGACAGCACGAAAGACAACAACGCCGCGGTGACGATGCCGAACTTGATATTGGGCATGATGATGCGGGTGGCGCGCTCCCACACGGTGGCGCCGAGGCCACGGGCGGCGAGGTCGATGCGGCGGTCGAGCTGGCTGAGCGACACCAGGATCAGCACCGTGGCGAAGGGCACCGTCATCACCGCATGCGCCATGGCGACACCCAGCCAGGTGTCATAGCCGAAGAACGACGAGAACCCCGAGATCGAGGTCAGCAGGAAGTAGAGCGTGATTGCCGAGACCACCGGCGGCACCACCATCGGCAGCAGCACAAAACCGACCAATGCTGCCGTGAAGCGCGGCTGGAACATCCAGATGCCGAGGCTGAAGCAGAGCGCCAGCACGGTGGAAAAGGCGCTGCTGACGATGCCGATCCTGATCGAGAGCAGGATCGAATCGATCCAGCGCGGATCCTCGATCAGCGCCCGGTAATGGCGCAGCGACAATTCGCCCGACGGCATCGCCAGCATGCGGCTCGGCGTCAGCGATACCGGGATGACGGCGAGCAGCGGCAGCAGCAGGAACAGCGCGACGAGGGCGGCGAGGACCAGCGAGACGGGACCGGGGCGGTAGGTCGGCATCGCGCTACACCAGTTGCTTGGGTCTGATATAGCGGAACAGCAGCGCCATCAGCGCGCCGACAAACAGCACCAGCACGACACTGATTGCGGCGCCCAGGCCCCAGTCCGGGCTCTGGAAGATGCGAAGGTAGATCAGCTCGGCGATCATCACGCTACGGCCGCCGCCGAGGATCGCCGGCGTGACGAAGAAGCCGAGCGAAAAGACGAAGACGATCAGCGCCGAGCCGATGATGCCGGAGCTGGTCATCGGCACGAATACCGACCAGAAGGTGCGCATACGGCTGGAGCCGAGGCCGCGCGCCGCCAGCAGCACACGGTCGTCGAGGCTGCGCATCGATGAGGCCAGCGGAAACACGGCGAAGGGAATGAGGAAATGCGTCATGCCGACGATAACGCCGAACTCGTTGCGCACCAGCGCCAGCGGCTCTGAGATGAAGCCGACCGCCTGCAGCCAGGTGTTGATCAGGCCGCGATTGGACAAAAGCGCCACCCAGCCGAAGGCGCGCGTCAGCACCGAGATCCAGAACGGCACCAGGATGCAGAACTCGGCCACGACGCGCTGCACCGGCGTGCCGCGTACCCAGACAACGGTGATGGCGTAGGCGGCGACAACCGAAACGATCGTCACGATCGCGGCGATACGCAGCGTGCGGATGAAGACCGACTGCACCAACTGATCCGTGAGCAGCGCATTGTACTGCCCCAGCCCCGGCGTGGGCAGGGTGAAGCTCCATTTAACCACGCCAAGGAATGGCCAGGCATAGGCCAGCACAAGAAAGAGGAGCAGCGGCGCCATCAACAGCGCCGCGCCCATCCTGTCGGAGAGGTATGCTCTCATCCGGTTATCCCGGCTTGTCAGGCGGAGATGATCTTCGTGTATTCGTCGAGTGCCGCCCCGTAGTTCTTGGCGTACCAATCCATGTCGAGCGGGATCTGCTTCTTCATGTTCTCGGGATCGACCGGATTGATGCGCCTCTTGTCGGCGGGTATCAGCGCATCGGTGGCCGGGTTGGCCGGACCCTGACCGAGCTTTTCGAACATGATGAGTTCCTTCTCCGGGTCCTGGGTGCTGGCGATGAACTTCATCGCCGCGTCCTTGCCGCCGGGATTGCCCTTGAGCACGGCGAGCGCGCCGGGCGAGATCAGGCCCTGGTCCCAGATGAACTTGATCTTGCCGCCGGAATCCTGCTCGATGAGCGAAGCCCGGGTCGACCAGACGATCGCCATCGAGGCCTCGCCATTGAGCAGCACGCTCTGGCTTTCGGCGCCGCCACCCCAATAGGCGACGACGTTTTCCTTGAAGGCGGCGATCTTGTCATGCGCGCGCTTGAGGTCGAGCGGGTAGAGCGATGCCGGTGCGATGCCGTCGGCGAGCAGTGCCGCTTCCCAGCTCGACACGCCCCATTTGTAGAGCGAGCGCTTGCCGGGGAATTTTGCCACGTCGAAGAAGTCGGCCATGCCGGTTGGTGCCTGGCTGCCGTATTTCTCGGCATCATAGGCGATGACATAGGAGAAGAAATAGGTCGAGGCGGCGTATTCCCAGCCGAAGCCCGGCCGCATCTTCTTCTTGTCGACGACCGCATAATCGATCGGCTCGAGCATGCCTTGGGCGCCGAGCGTGATGGCCGAGAACGGATCGACGTCGACCAGGTCCCAGGTCGGGGCGCCGCTCTTGAACTGCGCCGCGATCGCGCCTTCGGTCGGGCCGGAGCCGTCCATCTTAACGACAATGCCGGTTTCCTTGGTGAAGGCCTGGCCGTAAGCCGCGTCATAGGCGGTAATGGCGTCGCCGCCCCAGTTGACGAGCACCAGTTCCTTAGCCGCGGCAAAGGCGCCGGTCGAGCGCAGCAGCATCGGCGTGCCGGCCAGCACCAGTGCGGCCAGCTGCGTAAACTGCCGGCGCGAGATCTCGCCGCGCACTGCCCTGGCGGATAGCGCCTCGATGGAATTTTTCTTGGTTTGGTTTGTCATGTCAGTTCCCCTTTTTTGTCATTGATATTTCCTGAAAGTCAGCTTGGCGAATTCGCCGCGCCGATCGTCATTGTCCTCCGTTCGGAAGGAGGAAGCCTTTCTCCGCCGGCCAGGTCAGCCAGACGGAATTGCCCTTGCTGAGCGCGGAAGCGGCGACCTCGTTCGGCACAGAGATCGTCACCTTGGCGCCTTGCCGCGTCGTCAGATCGAGCCGCGTCGCAGCGCCGAGATAGGTCGAGGCGACGGCAGTCGCGGCAATGCCGTTCTCGCCTGTCGCGGCTTCGCGGGCGATCGACATGTATTCGGGCCGGATCGCCAGGATGGCGTCGCCCCGGACCTTCTCGGCCTTGCAGCGCATGCTGATCGCGCGGTCTTCGCAGAGGCCCGTCGAGCCATTGTTGGCCGGGCGTACGCCCTTCAGGGGCAGCATGTTGATCTCGCCCAGGAACTCGGCGACGAAGCGGTTGTCCGGCCGGTCGTAGACCTCGTCCGGCGCGCCGACCTGCAGCAATTTGCCGTGGTTGAAGATGGCGACGCGAGATGACAACGCCAGCGCCTCGCTCTGGTCATGGGTGACGAAGACGAAGGTGGTGCCGGTCTCCTGGTGCAACCGCTTCATCTCGGCCTGCATCTGGCCGCGCAGGCCCTTGTCGAGTGCTGAAAACGGCTCATCGAGCAAAAGTACGCCCGGCTCGAACACCAGCGCCCGCGCCAGTGCGACCCGCTGCTGCTGGCCACCGGACAATTGCGACGGCAGTTTCTTTTCGTGGCCCTTGAGCCCGACGCGCTCGATCATTTCGCCGACGCGGCGTTTGATCTCGGCCGCCGGTTTCTTTCGCACCTTGAGCGGAAAGGCGATGTTGGCCTCGACGCTCATATGCGGGAACAGCGCATAGCCCTGGAACACCATGCCGGCGGCACGCTGCTCGGCCGGCCGCTCGGTGATGTCGACGCCGTCGCTGTAAAGGCGACCGTCGGTCGGCTGAATGAAGCCGGCAAGGATCATCAGGAAGGTGGTCTTGCCGGAACCGGAGGGGCCGAGCAGGGTGAGGAACTCGCCACGGCCGATATCGAGCGTCAGATCGTCCAGCGCACGGAACGAGCCGAAGCTCTTGCCGATCCCGATTGCCTTGATCTCTGCGGCCCGGCCGGGTTGCTGCATCCTGCCCTTTCCTTAGCGTAGGCGAAATCGTAGGCAGGGCGGCGGCTCACCGCAACCGAATAGTTTTCGCCTGATCGGCAAATTTGATTCATCTATGCGCCAATCTCCCCCTCGAGGGGGGAGATTAACGCTGGTTCTCCGACAGCTTCGACCGCAGCCACCGCCCAAACGCCTCCAGCACCGGATGCGCCGCCTTGGCGTGCTCGGAAACCAGAAAATACGAGCGCGGTGAATTGATCGCTATGTCGAAGGGGCGGACCAGCCGGCCTTCGCTCAGTGCCCGGCCGCTGGTCAGCTCGTCGCCCATGGCGATGCCCTGGCCGGCGATCGCCGCCGAAAAGACCAGGTTCATGTCGGAAAAGAAGATGCCGCCTTCCGGGTCGGGGTTCTCGACCTTGGACAGCGCCAGCCAGCGCGCCCAGTCCTCGGTATCGCCGAGATGCAGGAGATTGGCGCGCAGCACGTCGGCCGGCTTGGAGAAGCCGCCGATCTTGTTGAGCAGCGTCGGGCTGCACAGCGGCGTAAAGGAGATCCCGCACAACAGCTCGACCGCGCGGTTCGGCCAATTGCCGACGCCGAAGGCGATGAAGGCATCGGCCTCGGCATTGCTCACGTCGTCGAGACGGCGCGGCGTCAGGATGCGCAGCGCGACATCGGGGTACATCTGCCGGAACTCGCCGATATGGGTGCACAGGAACAGCGAGGCGAAACCCGGCGTACAACTGACGCTGAACGAGCCGCCGATGCCGGTGCCGGCATGGCGTGTCACCGCGTCGCCCAGCACCGTCAGCGCCTTGCGCACGTCGCTGGCATAGCGCTGGCCGCGCGGCGTCAGCGCCACGCCCTTGCCAATGCGCTCGAGCAGGTCGAAGCCGAGATCGCGTTCGAGCAGGCGAAGCTGATGGCTGACTGCGCTGCGGGTCAGATGCAGTTCGTCGGCGGCGCGCCAGACGCTGCCGTGGCGGGCAAAACTGTCGAGGGCGCGCAGCGCCTGCGTCGAGGGAATTCTCAAGAGGTGAACCGAATTTGCATGAGCCGGGAAAACATATCACTTTTTGGCGGGGCGCTTCACTGCTTTCTTTCCACCATGGAGAAACCGGTGACCTCCGCGCAAGCGACCGCACTTGCCTGTCTGGACGACATCCAGCCGTCGCTGTCGGCGTGGACGCGGACAATCTTCGACTTCGGCGAGACCGCCTGGCGCGAATACCAGTCGGCCGCCTGGTATGTCGAGCATCTGAAGCACGAAGGCTTTTCCGTCGAGGAAGGTTCTGGCGGCATGCCGACCGCCTTCTGCGCCCACTGGACCAACGGCGCGGGGCCGACCATCGGCCTGTATGCCGAGTATGATGCAGTGCCCGGCAATTGCCAGGATGCGGCGACGGTGAAGCGACCGCGCCCGGGCCTCGGCGAACAGGCTGGCGGCCACACCGATCCGCATTCCGGCCTCGGCATTGCCAGCCTCGGCGGGCTGCTGGCGACCAAGGCGGCGATGCAGCGCCACGGCATATCAGGCACGCTGCGCTTCACCGGCGAGCCGGCGGAGAAGGTGCGCGGGTCGAAGCCGATCCATGCCGCGAAGGGCTATTACGATGGGCTGGCGGGCATGGTCTCCTTCCATCCTTTTTATATGCTGCCGCTCTGCAATACCGCGCGCTGGGATACGCATTGCGGTGCGGCCTATGCGATGATCTACCGCTTTGTGTGCGACGAGCCGGAACATTGGGCGAGGGCGGCAGGCGGCGCAGCACCCATCCCGCAGGCGCATTCGGCAGTCAGGGCGCCCGGCGCCAACGACGCGCTGATGATGATGTATATGGCGTCCAAGGCGCTGCGCGATTCCATGCTGCCGCATCAGGGCGGCTGGTCGATCAGCGAGGCGATCCTGACGGCGGGCCAGGCGACCGCCGACAATCTGCCGGCCGGGCTGGCCGAGATCCAGTACATGATCCGCGTGCCGACGCTGGCGATGGCCGAGCAGGTCACCGCCGTGCTCGACCGCAATGCGGAAGCCGCAGCCAGGATGAGCGGCTGCCGCCATGAGCGGCACTGGGTGTCGAAGTCGCGGCCGGGGCTTGCCAACCACGCAATGGCCGGCATTGCCTTCGACGCGCTGGCGGCGGTCGGGCCGCCGTGCTGGGACAAGACGGCCAAGGCGATCGCCCGCGAAGTCCAGGTCAATGCCGGGGGCGAGGCGACCGAGGAACCATTCATCGACGAACTGGAGCGGCTGATTGCACCACAGGATGCCGAGGCGATCCTGCGCCGTGACTTGCCGCCATCGCAGCTGAATTCGACCTCCGACGATTACACCGACATGTCGTGGCAGACGCCGACGGCGCGGTTCTACGTCGCCCGGCCGGCGCTGCGATCCGAGAACGGCCACGCGTTTCCGTCCTGGGCGATGAATGCGCTGGGCGGCATTTCTGCCACCATCGACCCGATGGTCATCTGCGCCGCAAAGACGGTCGCGCTGGCAGCACTTCGCCTGTTGGAAGACGAGGCTGCGCGCGACGCGGCGATGGATGAATTCGTCACCCGCACCGGCGGCGGCATCGGCGGCTCGAACTGGATCGCGCCGCTCTGCGACTACGATCCGCCAATCAGATTTCGCTGGCCGGAATACATCACCACCCCGCGCGGACGGGATTGGTGGATACCAGGCAACCAAGCCGCATGATCAACCAAGCCGCCCTTCACGAGGAGAAACCCCATGACCGTCCATGACCGCATCGTCGCCGAGCCGTTTTCGCTGCAGCACCGCAACCCGGCCGGCGGAACCAAGCCGCTGACCGCCTGGGGCTTCGCCAACGAGACCGACGTGCTGACCGACGTGCTGCTCGGCTCGCCGAATTTCCTGCGCCATCTCTCGACCAGCTCGCTGTCGCGCAAGCACCTGCGCGAAGCGCCATGCAACGTCCAGATCGCGCAGGCGCAGCACAAGGACCTGGTCGCCGCCTATGAGCATTTCGGTGTCAATATCCACTGGCACGAGCCGACGCCGGAACTGCCGATGCAGGTCTACTCGCGCGATTCCAGCGTCAT
This sequence comes from Mesorhizobium sp. M1227, assembly GCF_040318315.1. NCBI lineage: Bacteria > Pseudomonadati > Pseudomonadota > Alphaproteobacteria > Hyphomicrobiales > Phyllobacteriaceae > Mesorhizobium > Mesorhizobium sp. M1227. Next base: position 60,314 of record NZ_JAMYLZ010000017.1, on the reverse strand, counting down.
GACGCCGTACGGCGCCATCATCACCGCCATGTCGCAATGGTGGCGGCGTGGCGAGAACTACGCGGCGATCCGCACCTATGAGAAGCTCGGCATCCCGATCTATGATATGGTCACCGCCGGCACGTTCGAGGGCGGCGACTTCAACGTCATCGAGGACGGCGTCGTGCTGATCGGCTGCGGCGGCGCCCGCACGCAGGAGGAGGGCGCGCGCCAGGTCCAGGCCTGGTTCGACAAGGAGGGCTGGGAGACCCGGATCGCCTTCATCGACGAGTATTACGTCCATATCGACCTGATGGTGGTGCCGATCGCCGAAAAGCTGACCGCCGTCTGCCTTGCCTGTACGGAACGGGGCATCGTCGACTGGCTGAAGGGCAAGGGCCACGAGATCATCGACGTGCCGTTCCAGGATACCATGGCGCTCGGCTGCAACTTCATGTCGCTGGGCAAGGACAGGGTAATCGCCCCGACCTCGAGCCAGACACTGATCGGCCAGCTCAAGGCGCGCGGCTTCGAGGTGGCGGCCATCGACATGAGCGAGATCTCGAAGACCGGCGGCGGCATTCACTGCATGGCGCAGGCGCTGAAGCGCGAGCCGGCCTGAGGGGCCGGCCTTTAGCCCGGCCGCTTGCGCGAAAGCGCCATTGTCAGCACCGTCGATCCCGCCTGGCGTGCGGCGCGCCCCTACAGCACGATGAGCTTTCCCTTGCGCAGACGCCGGGCGCAACGATAGACGAGGTCGGCAGCGACCATGTCTTCCATCGCAATGCCCATCGCCTTGTAGATGGTGATCTGTTGATCCGAAACGCGGCCCGGCGCGCGGTCGAGCAGCATGGCGCCAAGCTCGGTGCCGAAATCCGGGTCGAAGCTGGCAAGCTCGCAAGATCCGACCGGGGTCGGTTTGAATGCATCCTTGGTTTCGACAAAAAGACTGGATCTGCCGATGAGCTCGATCGGCATTTCACCGCCGGGCGGCGCCACCCCGACCGAGGAGACATGCGTGCCCGGCTGGACCCAGCCTGCGTCGATCACCGGCTGGTAGGAGTGGGTCGCCAGGCACACCACGTCGGAACTGCGCACTGCCGTCTCGAGATCGGCGACCGCCACCACCGACGGATGCAGCCGGGCAAGCGCTGCCGCATCGTCGAAGCTCTTCGAAGCGACACGGATTTCGGCAAAGTCGCGCACCAAGGGCAACAGATGCAGGTGCTGGTTGGCCTGCACGCCGGCGCCGACCACGGTCGCTATCCTGGCGTCCCTGCGGGCAAGCGTGCGCACCGACAGCACGGCGGAGCCGGAGGTCCGCACCGCGGTTATGAAGGTGCCGTCCATGATACAGACCGGCAGGCCGGACAGCGGATCAAACAGGGTGATGGTGGCGAGGTGGCTGGGCAGGTTCTTGGCCAGGTTGCCTTCGAAGACGTTGACGATCTTGACGGTCAGGTTCATGCCCTCCATCCAGGCCGGCATGGCGAGGCTGTAGCCGGCCTCGGGGATGTCGAGCTGTGGTCGGGGTGGATTGACGACCTTGCCTTGTGACAGCGCCTTGAAGCCGTCTTCCAGAACATCGAGAAGCTGACTGAGGTCGATGCACGCCATCACGTCGGCTTCGCTCAGCACCAGGATCTCGGTCGCTCCCTTGCTGATTTCCGCCGCACTCCTGCCGGCTGGGCTGAACGCTTCCTTGGTCATCCTGCACTCCTGTGTTCGAAATCGGCTCACCACGTTTGCTTTCAGCGGTGAGGGAAGCGCAGGCTATTGCGAGGTTTTATGTTGTGAAATACGTTGATTTCGGTGTCTCTGCGTGAAATCAACACGCAAATCCCTTAGATAGCGTGGATTGTGAAATGAGCGACCTCGACCAGATAGACCGCAGCCTGCTCCGGCTGCTCCAGGAAGACGGACGCCGGACGACGCTTGATCTTGCCGGGCGTGTCGGGCTGTCTCCGACCGGAACCAGCCAGCGGGTTAAGCGCCTGTTCCGCGACGGGTTCATCACCGCAGTCAGGGCCGTGCTCGATCCGCGCAAGGTCGGCCGGGGAACGCTGGTGTTCATCGAGGTCCGGCTTGACCACACGGCGCCGCATGTCTTTGACCGCTTCGCCGAAGCCGTGGCGAAAGCTCCGGAGGTTCTGGAGTGCCATATGGTGGTTGGCGGTTTCGATTATCTGGTCAAGGCGCGGATCGCCGATATGGCGGTGTTCCAGGATTTCCTGCAGCGGGTCATCCTGCCGCTGCCCGGCGTGCGCGAAACGCACACGTTCGCCTCCATCGCCGATGTCAAGCCGAACGCCCTCTTGCCGGTGTGATCAGTGGAGGAGGATCAGAGCGACCTGCATCGCATCTTCGCCTAGGTGCAGAGATGCCGGAGACCGGCTCTAGCCTTGCTGGGTCAGCAGGTTTGCGTCGCGCGCGAGCCGCCACTCACCATCCGCCTCCTTGCGCAGGAGCGTCAGCGCAAATCCCGATCGATGGACCGGCTTCCCGTCCGGCGGAGTCGCGGTCATATTGATGCGGCTGCGGATGAAGGCCCAATTGCCGAGAAGTTGTAGTTCCACGATATCGCTCGTGCCGTCGATATGAACGCCGGCCGTCTCCCGCGCGGCTGCCGCGAAGATCTCCTTGTCGAAGGGTTCCCGGCCGGGAACCATGAAGATCGCGTCGTCCGTCATCAAGCTGAGGACGGTCGCGATGTCTCCACTCTTGCTCGCATCCATCCACGTCTCGACCAGCTTTCGGATTGCTGTTTCGTCGCCCGTCATCCGTTACCTCCCTGGCATCTCGCCGTCATCGATGGCGCACGGCGCTCCTCCCTCGCTGCTACATAGGGCTTAGATCGCTCTCGTCATCGATTGCAGTGCGTCGCGCCGCGGGTAGCATGGTCCGCGAGCCGGCAGGTTCGCGCCCTCCATGCCTATCGCCAGCCACCGGAGGCGGTGATGCGCTCGCCGGTCAGCCAAGACGCTTCGTCGGAGGCGAGGAACACCGCGACGCGGGCGACGTCGTCGGGCAGGCCGAAGCGACCGAGCGGCGTCATGGCTATAATCTGCTTCTCGAATTCGCTGCCGACGATGCCGATGCGCGCGAGGCCCTCGGTATCGATGCCGCCGGGCGCGATGGCGTTGACGCGGATGTTGCGTGCGCCGAGCTCCCGCGACATCGACAGCGTGATCGTGTCCACCGCACCTTTGGTCGCGGCGTAGACGAGCGAGTTCGGTTGCGGATTGCGGCTGGCGACCGAGCTTATGTTGATGATGCTGCCGCCGCCCGCGCCAAAATGGTTCACTGCTGCTTGCGTGGTCAGAATGATGCCCAACACATTGGTGTCGAACTCGCGGTGAAACTCGGCCTCGGTAACCGCTTCCAGCGGCTCGAATGCGAAGACTCCGGCATTGTTGACCAGTATGTCGAGCCCGCCAAACTCCAATTTCGCCGCCTCGAACAGGCGGCGCACATCAGCCGCTTGCGACACGTCGCCCTGGACGGCGACGGCGCGGCCGCCACGGTCCTCGATCTCGGCGACGACGCGGTCGGCGCCTTCCCGTGACGAGGCGTAGTTGACGACCACTGCGGCGCCGGCCGTGGCAAGACTCTTGGCGATGGCGGCGCCGATACCCTTGGAGGCGCCGGTGACGATGGCGACCTTGCCGTTCAGCTTGCTCATCAAATCTCTCCTTTGTTGACGATGAGCGGTATTTAATCATGATCGAAACGCGTATTATGGTGCCCACAATCCGTTCTTTCGTTCCTGGAATTCCGGAATGACCACCATCCTCGAAAAGACCGCCGGTCTCGTCGCCTTCGTCCGAACCGTCGATGCCGGCTCTTTCCATGCCGCCAGCCGGCTGGTCGGCTCCAGCCCGTCGGCGGTGTCGAAAAGCGTGGCGCGGCTCGAGCGCCGGCTCGGCGTCAGGCTGATCCAGCGCTCGACGCGTCGGCTCGGGCTCACCAGCGAAGGCCTCGCCTATTACGAGCGCGTGGCGCCACTGCTAAGGGCGCTGGACGATGCCGAAGACATCGTCCAGATGGCCGATACGGCGCGCGGCCTGCTGCGCGTTACAGCGCCGGTCGAACTCGGTCGCGGCCTGATCGCGGCATGGGCGCAAGCGTTCCTTGCGCAGCATGGCGAAGTGAAGGTCGAGCTCAGCGTCACCGACCGTCACGCCGATCTGATCCGCGAAGGCTATGATGTTGCCGTGCGCATGGGGGCGCTGTCGGACACGGGGCTGGTTGCCCGCAAGATCGCCAATCTGCCGATCGTGCTGGTGGCCTCACCGGCCTATGTCGAGCGGCGCGGCCGCCCGGCATCGGTCGAGGACCTACAGAATCATGATTTCGTCCGCCACCAGATGGCCGGCCGGCCTTATCCGGTCACGTTTGCCGACGGTACGATGATCGTGCCGGATGGCCGGTTAGACACCGACGACGGCGGCGCCATCCGCAATGCAGCACTTGCCGGTGCCGGCATCGCGCATCTCATGCAGTTTGCGGTGCAGGACGATCTCGACACGGGCCGCCTGGTCCGCATGCTGCCCGAGGTGGCGATGCGGACCATGCCGGTGCACATCGTCCATGCCTACGGGCGGCAGCTACCGGTCCGGGCGCGGCTGTTCGTCGACTTCCTGGTGGGCCAAATGGCGGCACTGACGCGATAGGGCAGACGCGGTCTGACGCAAGCACCCAGCTTTTGGCAGAGACCAACCGTGCCGGCCGGTGCGAGCCACCCTTACCCGAAGCTAGAACGTGATCTTCACTGAATCGGCGCTGCGGTTGGCCGCGCCGTGGTGGACGGCCTCGATGTTGTTGCCGTCGGGGTCGAGCAGGAAGGCGGCGTAATAGCCGGGATGGTAGGATCGCTCGCCCGGCGCACCATTGTCGGTGCCGCCGGCCTCAAGCCCGGCCCTGTAGAAGGCATCGACCATCGCGCGGTCCTTTGCCTGGAAGGCCAGGTGGTGGCGGCCGGTCAGCTTTCCCAGGGCCGCCGGGCTGTCGGGGCTGGAGATGAACAGCTCGTCGGCCCAGAAATAATCATTGCCGGCGCCACCGATCGGTATGCCGAGCACGTTGAGAACCGCCTCGTAGAAACGACGGCTGGCCTTGAGATCCCTGACCACCAGATGGAGGTGGTCGATGAGACGCCCGCGATGAAGTTCCTGATTTGCCATGCTTGACAGCTCCTGATCGCCGGTTGGAAATCTAGCTTCGAATGGTGCGCGGTCAATCCAGAAAGCCGTGGAATGGCGCCATCGCGCCGACTGGATAAAAAATGCAACCGGATTGTCGGATTCATGACATGTCCAACGTCCTTCGGACGCAAGCGGCTCGGCGAAGCTCGAAAAGGTCGTGCCGTATCAACGCTTCCGGCATGGGAGAAAAGTGAAATGAGCCTTCCCTATCGTTGGGTTATCGTCGCGGCTGGCGCGCTGATGACCTGTGTCGCCCTCGGGGCGATGTTCTCGCTGGCGATCTTTCTCGAACCGATGGCGCTTGACACACAATGGTCGCGCGCCGGCATATCGAGTGCGATGACGCTGAACTTCCTGGTAATGGGCCTCGGCGGCTTCGTCTGGGGCGCCATTTACGACCGCTTCGGCGCCCGCATCGTCGTGATGACCGGCGCCGTGCTGCTTGGCCTGGCGCTGGTCCTGGCCAGCCGCACCGGTTCGCTGCTCGTTTTCCAGTTGGCCTACGGCGTGCTCGTCGGCCTCGCGGCAAGCGCCTTCTTCGCGCCGATGATCGCGCTCACCTCCGCCTGGTTCGACACGAACCGCAGCCTCGCCGTCTCGCTGGTCTCGGCCGGCATGGGCGTGGCGCCAATGACCATCTCGCCCTTCGCCCGCTGGCTGATTTCGGCCTACGACTGGCGCACCGCAATGTTCGACATCGGCATAACCGCGTGGGTGCTGCTACTGCCGGCCGCGCTTCTGGTGCGCCAGCCGCCCAAGCCCGCTGCCGACGGCGCTGCCCCAAGCGTTGTCGCCGAGGGTGCCGGCATGACGGTTCCGCAGGCGCTGCGCTCGCCGCAATTCATCGTGTTGGGACTGACCTTCTTTGCCTGCTGCGCGGCGCATTCCGGGCCGATCTTCCACATGGTGAGCTATGCGATGCTGTGCGGCATAGCGCCGATGGCGGCGGTCAGCATCTACAGCATCGAGGGCCTGGCAGGGCTGGGTGGCCGGCTGCTTTACGGCGTGCTTGCCGATCGGCTGGGCGTCAAGCCGGTGCTGATTACCGGGCTGGCCATACAGGCCGTGGTTATAGCCGCCTATCTGGCGGTCAGCGAGCTTGGTCAATTCTACACGCTCGCCGTCATCTTCGGCGCCACCTATGGCGGCGTCATGCCGCTCTATGCGGTGCTGGCGCGGGAATATTTCGGCCAGCGCATCCTCGGCACGGTGTTCGGTGCAGTAACCATGCTGTCCAGCCTCGGCATGGCTTTCGGCCCGCTCGCCGGCGGCATGGTGTTCGATGCCTACGCCAGCTATTCCTGGCTGTTTATCGGCTCGGCTCTTGTCGGGCTTGGCGCGATGGCGATTGCGATCGCCTTCCCGCCGCTGCCGCGCAGGGAGTTGCAACCGGCTTAAAGCAGGATCGGCGGAAAAGGGCGGCCGCTTGGATGGCAAGCGGCCGCGATCCAAAATAGCTGGCAGTGTTCGGCATTATGAAACGCGAATTGCTATGCAAGCAGAGGCACCACCTCGGCGCCATCAAGCGTGTAGCGCGCATAGCGGAAATCGCGAATTCTCGACAGTCTGTCGCCGGCCCATTCCAGCAGGATGAGATATTTTGGCCCTCCGGCCGAGTCATCCGGGTCGATCACCAGAATGGCTGGGCGCCGATCCACCAGGCCTGGAAGCAGCCGCCAATCGTGGATACCCGCGTAATTGTGGAAGTACCGGCTCACTTTCGTGCGGCCGCTCGCCCGGAGCCGGTTGACGAGGTCAAGCCGGACGTCCTCGGCCAGCATGTCGCGGATCGCATCGAAGTCGCGGGCGTTGAACCGCTCCACGTAGGCTGCCAGACGCGCCCGCTCGGGCTCGGCCAACACCGGCACAGGCCGATCGTCAGGCTCGCCGGAGACTTCGCGCAAGCGCAAACGGCCGCGATGCAGTGCGGCTTTCACCGCCGGAACGCTGCTGTCGATAATGTTGCCGATCTCTTCGATCGTATAGCCGAGCACATCCATGAGGATGACGCTGCTACGCTGCGCCGCGGGCAGGCGCATGAAAGTCTGCAGGCTTGCGGCTGCAGTGTGTCGACCCTCGGCCGACATACCGGGGTCCGGGATCATATCGATATCCTCAACGACATGCGCGGCATCCAACCTGGCACGACGGCGCAGGTGGTCGAGCGCGGCATTGTGCGCGATGCGAAACAGCCAGCCCTCGACATTGGCAATCGGCCCGGTCCCGGGGAACGCCTCGAGCGCCTTGACCGTAGCTTCCTGGACAACATCCTCGGCATCGATCACCGAACCGGTCATGCGGGCGCAATAACGGTGCAGTTTCGGCCGTAATTCGCCGAGCAGCCGGTCAAATGGCTCCCGTCCTTCTGGGGTGCCGGTTGCGGATCCGGTCATCGCACAAGGATCAATTTCATGCGTATCTCCCAGGCAGGGCGCCCGTCATCAGGCGCAGCGTCTTATAGACGCTCGACGATGGCAAAAGGATTCGTCGAAAAAACTTTCTCTTGCTGGAATCCTTTGATGGTTCCTACGCGTCTCTGGATCACGGACCCGTCAACCTGGCGGGCCCCTTTTTCAAGCCGGAGGCGCCATAGTCATGAGCAAGCAAAGTGCGGGATCAACGAAGGTCTGGGTTCTCGCCCTCACGTCGATAGGCTCCTTGATGGTCGTTCTCGATGCGATGGTCGTGGCGACGGCATTGAGCACGATGCGGGTCGAGCTCGATGCCTCGCTGGAGACGCTGCAATGGACGATGAACGCCTATAATTTGAGTTTTGCCGTCCTGCTCATGACCGGGGCTGCGCTCGGTGACAGGTTCGGCCGCCGCCGTACGCTCGTTGCCGGATTGGCGTTGTTCGTCGCAGCGTCGGTTGCCTGCGCGCTCGCTGGCAATGCCGGATTGCTGATTGCGGCCCGTGCGGTCCAGGGCGCAGGTGCCGCAATGGTCATGCCGCTGGCCATGGCGCTGCTGAGCGTCGCTTTTCCTCCGGAGGAACGAGGCAAGGCGCTGGGTATCTTCAGCAGCATCACCGGCCTGGCCCTGATCATCGGCCCGATGGCGGGCGGTGCGATCTCCGAAGGCCTCTCCTGGCACTGGATCTTCTGGCTCAATGTCCCGGTCGGCATCGTCCTCATCCCGCTGGTGATGCGTCGGATTCCGGAGAGTTACGGGCCGGGCACGGCAATCGATGTCCTCGGCGTCGTGCTGGTAACCGCGGCGGCATTTGGAGTGGTCTGGGGTCTGATGCGCGGCAACATTGCGGGCTGGAGCAGCTCTGAAGTGCTGTCGGCGCTGACGGCCGGGCTGCTTCTGGCCATCGCATTCGTCCTTTGGCAGTTGCGTACCCGTGAGCCCATGCTGCCTTTGCGGTTCTTTCGGGCGCGTGCATTCTCCTCGGGCGTAGGGGCGAACTTCCTGCTCTGCGCGGCCATGTATGGCCTCGTGTTCCTGTTGCCGCAGTTTCTGCAGTTTGCCCAGAGCCGTGGGCCGCTCGGCGCCGGCATGGGATTGCTGCCTTGGACCGCCACGCTTTTCGTGGTCGCACCGATCGCCGGCAGCCTGATCAACCGCGTTGGCGAGCGCTGGCTTGTCGTGGCCGGACTGATCCTGCAAGCGGCTGGAATGGCCTGGCTGGCGCAGATCGCAGCACCTGATCTGCCCTACGTTCAGCTAGTCGCCCCGCTGATCATTACCGGTGCCGGCGTGTCGATGGCCATGCCTGCCGCGCAGAACGCGGTTCTCAATGCGGTCGCCCGGCCGGAGGTCGGCAAGGCTGCCGGCACGTTCAACACATTCCGCTTCCTCGGTGGCGTATCCGGGATCGCGATCGCCGGTGCGGTGTTCGCCGGCACTGGAAGCTTCTCGTCCACCGACGCGTTCAGCGATGGCTTCACCTCGGCAATCGACGTCTCCGCTCTGCTCTCGCTCGCCGGCGCGCTCGTCGGATTGGCGCTCCCGGAGCGTCGCGCAGTGGCGCTCGCGAATGCCAGCAAGGAGGCGTAACTCGAAGGCGGGAAGCTTGCGCTTGCTCCCACTGTTGTCGCGCTAACAGCAGCCGCGCCAGCGCAGCAAAAAGGTCGCCGAGCGTCGGTTGCCGGCCGGTCCTGTGGCGGGGCATCTGTGTCCAGACCCAGATCTTGCGCCCGTGATGGCGGCGAACATGCTGCATCGCAGCACCCTCTCGCCGATATCGGCGGGCCAAGGCAGTGCGAAAAAATCGTCAAGAATGGACAATTCAGGCTGTTTCCTGCTGTTTTTTGGCTTTTATTAGTCGCGCCTCACGTTCCTGTTTCAAATGTGTCAACTTTTTGTGTTGCGTTGCACAATGGTGGTCCTATTCTGCGCAAGGGGGGCGCTTCCGATTGGAATGCGCCGTGAACGACGCCGCTATATTGACCGATTGGCAGTTTCGCCGTCCCGCCGGCGTATGCCGCTAATGGGAAATGCGCGCGACACCCAATTGGACGCGCTGAGGGCCATCGCCGTGACGATGGTGCTGTACTCGCATTTCTTCGCGGCCGGAGGGTCCTCGTTCTGGGGCCATATCGGCGTGCGCCTGTTCTTCGTGCTGAGCGGCTTTCTGATCACGCGACTACTGCTGGAAGCCAGAGCGGCCGCCGAATTCGAAACCGGACCGGCGCTGAAATCCTTCTATATCAGGCGGGCGCTGCGAATATTCCCGCCCTATTTCGCCGTGCTGGGTTTCGTCTGGCTGGTGGACCTGGAGCAGTCCAGAGGATCGCTGGCCTGGCATGCCCTCTATCTGTCGAATTTCTGGTACGCGGCGCAGAATGAATGGACGCCCTGGCTGCTCTGCCATTTCTGGAGCCTGAGCATCGAGGAGCAGTTCTATATCGCCTGGCCACTGATCGTCCTGCTGGCACCGCGCCAGCGCCTCGAAGCGATCTGCATCGGCGTGATCGTGCTGTCGCTGGCCTACCGGTTCTATTGGCCAATCGCGGGAACGCCCGTTTTGGCGCGCGACCTGCTGCCGCCGGCGTCGATGGATGCATTGGCGTCAGGCGCGCTGCTCGCCGCCTACCGGTCAAGAACAGCCGGCTTGCCGCAATGGCTCCGAGCTGGCTGGCCGGGGCTCGCCGCGGCGTTTTTCGTTCTGCAGTGGTTTGCGCCGGCGCCGGCAAATCCGGTGCAGGAATGGGGTCTCTGGCTGCTGTTGCAGATCCTGCCTGTCGCGCCTCTGGTGGTCATCGTTGCAAGCTGTTCAACGGGCATTGGCGGTCGCGTCGGAAAACTTCTCGAACTGCCGCCGCTGCTTGGCCTTGGCCGCATAAGCTACGGCGTCTATCTCTACCATCCCATAGTGCTGGCTCTGGTTGTCAAGTCGCAGCCCTGGATCCCGCTCAACGTCTCGGAGCAAGGGCCGGGGCGGTTCCTGGTCGCGGGAACTGCGACGCTCATGCTGGCTTCGGTTTCGTGGCTGCTTTTCGAAAAGCCGCTCAACAGCCTCAAGCGCCACTTCCCCTATGTTGCTGGAAAAGGCCCAGGCGCCATCTCGGCAGGCATGGACGTGGGCAATGCCGGATGGATCGCGGCCGGAGCATATCCGGGCAGGCCGCTTGATGGCGGCACGTCACCCTTGCCGCGCAAGCTGCACCGAACCGATCGGAGCTGATCATGGCTGCTGCTCCCTTGGTTTCCGTTCTGCTGCCGATCTACAATGCGGGACCTTATCTCGCCGCTGCGCTGGGCAGCGTCCTGCGCCAGGATTACGAGCGTCTGGAGGTTATCGCCATCGATGACGGCTCGACCGACAACTCGCTGCAGATCCTGCAGAAATACCGCCAGGCCGACAATCGCATCTCGATCATCTCACGCGAAAACCGTGGCCTGATCGCAACTTTGAACGAAGGCCTGGCCGTGGCGCGCGGCGATCTGGTCGCCAGGATGGACGCCGACGACATCGCCTATCCCCAGCGCCTGTCGCGGCAGGTCGCGCTGTTCAACCAGCAGCCTGACCTGGCTCTATGCGGCGCGGGTTTCGATACCTTGCTCGGCAACCGCATCGCCAGGGGTTCGCCCGATCCGATATTCCAGGACAATATCCTGCGAATACTGTCGATGTTCTTCACGATCTTCATGCATTCCACGGTCGTCTACAACAGGAAGGTCATCGAAGAGAGCGTTCTATTTTATGACGAAAGCTACAAGCATGCCGAGGATTTCGACCTGTTCAGACGGCTGACCGACCGCTACCCGGCGGCCATGATCCCCGAAAGCCTGATCGCCTATCGTATCCATGACGACAGCGTGACCAACAGGCACAAGCGCGAAATGCGCAGGACCCATCTGAAGATCGTCGCCGAGAACCTCGAGCGCGAAGGGCTCGCACAAGAGACGCAAGGCCTGCGCGACATCGGTGAGGTCCTGTCGATGGACACGGTTCGCCGTGCCGCCGAATGGATCCTTGCGCTGGAAGAAAGGATTTCGGCACTGCCGGCCGAGACGAGGCCGAGCTACCAGGCCGGCACGCTGAACCTGTTCTATTTCCTCTACCAGCTGATATCGGGGGAAAGGCAGCCGCTGCTGATGCACGAATTCCTGACGCGGACGGCGAAATGGAAACTCATCCGGCGGCGCGAGCAGTACGTGTTTCGGACCGGTGCCTTCGCGCCGCGCTTCAGTCTCGCCTCGATGTCGGTCACCAGGCAGGTGGATGCCCTGTCGCGGTATCTGCAGTCCGTGCCGGCCGCGGCGGTTTTGCCTTCGAACCAGTTGAGCTAGCAACGCATGTTCGTCAAATCGCACCAGCTCCAGCAGCGCGGCCACTCGACGGTGCCGGCGGCCATGTCGCCCCGGCCGCAGCACGGGCCGGCACCGGAGGTCAGCTTCATTGTCTGCACACGCGACCGCGTCACCGTGCTCGAGCCTTGCATAAAGTCGATCCAGGCCGCGTGCCGCGCCTACGCTGCCTTCTCTGCCGAACTGGTGGTTGTCGACAACGGTTCGACCGACTGCACAGCAGAGCGGCTGGCCGGCATAGCCGAACTTTCGGACATTCCGTTCACGGCCATTCGCGAGCCGCGACCCGGATTGGCGGCCGCGCGCAACGCCGGGCTGGAGCGGGCGCGGGGCCGCGTGCTGGTCTTCGTCGATGATGATTGCGCGGTCCACAAGGATTATTTGCGCGATCTGCAGCGGCACTATGCGGCCGGCGAACGGGTCATCCGCGGTGGGCGGGTCGAGATCGGCGACCCCCGCGACCTGCCGTTCACCATAAAGCGGTCGCCGGTGCGCGCGCGGCTTACCCCAGACGTCCATCCCGGCGGCTTCGTGCTTGGCTGCAACATGACGATGCACCGCGATGTTGCCGCCCGCATCGGCCGTTTCGACGAACGGTTCGGCGCCGGCGGCCCGCTGCGCTCCGCAGAGGATACGGACTATCTAGTGCGGGCGGTGCTACTTGGGATCCCGGTCGAATATGTGCCCGACATGACTATCTATCACCATCACGGCCGGCGCGACCGCAAGGCCATCGAAAAGCTGCACCGCGACTACAGCATGGGCAATGGCGGGCTTTGCCTGAAACATATCCGCCACGCGCCGTGGCTGCTTCGGCATTGCTACTGGTCGATGAGGGCGGCCTTGCGCGAACTGGTGAAAGGCCCTCTGTTCGACCGTGAACTCAAGCTGTCGCACTGGCCGATCGTCGGCATGAATTTGCTCGGGGCGGCCAAGTTCGCGGTGCTTTTGCTGGCGAAATCGCCGCAGCCGGCGCAAATGCGACAGGAGCAACAGGCAAATGCCGAGGCGAGGTGATCCGCCACCATGCGATTGATGCCGCCCAGCTTGCCGATGCTGCGCCGCGCGCTGGGGAGAAAGCAGTTGCGCCTGCTTCCTGCCGTGGTGGTGCTCGGGCTGCTCAGCGCCGCGCTTGAAGGCTTCGGCATCGGCCTGATCATCCCGTTGCTGAACATAATCATGGGGCAGCAGGGGCAGACCGGCATGGCCGGCTTTTCCGCCGTCTTCCAGCATGTCGGATCGAGCCTGAGCGAGCGCGACCGGCTGATCGTCATATCGGTCGCCATCCTCGGCTCGATCGTGCTGAAGAACCTGTTCGCTTTCGCCAACACGCTGCTGACCACCTTCATCTACGGCAAGGCGAGCCATTCGATCCGCAGCGCGCTGTCGGAGCAGCTGCTGCGGGTGGGCTACCCATTCTTCCTGCAGCAAAGCCCGGGACGGCTGCTCAACATCATCTCCAACGAATCCTGGCGGGCCTCGGATGCCATCCAGATCACGTTGGGGGCAATCGTCAATGCATCGGCCGCAATCATCCTATTGGCCTTCCTGCTGCTTCTGTCGTGGCAGATGACGCTGCTGGTCACGCTGGGGCTGGCGCTGGTCCAGGTCGCGCACGCCGTGCTGTCGGCCAATTTGAAGGCGCCGAGCCGCAGCGTCGCCTCCCGCAACAGCCAGCTCGCATCGCAGATGCTGCATCTGGTGCATGCCGGGCGGCTGATCCGCATTTTTGGCCAGGAGCAACGCGAGAAGGCGGCATTCGACCAAGCATCGGATGCGGTGCGCCGGGCGGCGTTCGTGCTTTTGACGCGTCAGGGAGCTTTGCCGCCGCTGACCGAGGTTCTGCACGCCATGCTGTTCCTGGCGGTGGTGATCGGCGCCTGGTTCGCCAATGTTTCCTTCCCGCTGATCGTCGCCTTCGTCATCCTGCTCTACAGGCTGCAGCCCTATATGCGGTCGCTGCAAATGGCCTGGAGCCAGCTGCAGGGCCTGAGTGGATCGCTTGAAGAGGTGACGTGGATGCTGGACCCGTCCGACAAGCCCCAGCCGCCGCAAGGCAACAGCCCATTCCCCGGGCTCAGCCAAGGCATCAAGTTCGAAGACGTCACCTTTACCTATTCCGGTTCGGAACAGCGCGCGGTGGTGCTGCATGCGGCGAGCTTCGACCTCCGCAGCGGCCGCTCGACCGCGCTGATCGGCCGGTCGGGCGCCGGCAAGACGACGATCGTCAATCTTTTGTGCCGCTTCGTCGAACCGGATAGCGGCAGGATTCTCGTTGATGGATCGCCTCTGGACCGCATCGACCCCAGCCAATGGCGAAAGCACATCGCGCTCGCCAGCCAGGAGCTGGAGCTGGTCGACGGCACGATTTTCGACAACATCATCTACGGCCAGGACGCGGCCTCGGCCGATGACGCCGAGCGCGCGGCAAAACTGGCCGAAGCGCATGGCTTCATCGAGCAACTGCCGCAGGGCTACCGGACGGTCGTCGGCTATCGTGGCGTCAATCTCTCGGCGGGACAGCGGCAGCGGATCGCGCTGGCCAGAGCCCTGGTGCGCGATCCCAATATCCTCATCCTCGACGAAGCCACCAATGCGGTGGACGGCCTGTCGGAAGCTGCAATCGTCGAGACGCTCAAGTCGCGCGCCGGCCGCCGCACCACCATTGTCATCAGCCATCATCGCAGCACCGTTTCGTTCTGCGACGACGTCGTGATCCTGAGCCACGGCCGCGTGAAAAAGCAGGCGCCGTTCGCCGCGCTTGCGACGCTCAGCATGGACGAGCTTTACCAGCACGAGGCGCTGGAAGGCTGAGGGCGACCCCGCTGCGTGCGCGCGCTGGGAGGTCGTCTCGGATGTCAAGCCAGGTCAAGCATCTCAGGGGCGAGGAAGACCTCCGCCTACGTCTCTACGGGATTTCTGGGATGATGAGTGATCCCGAGCTTACCCGCTTTCCATCTGGAGCGTACAGAACCAAGGGTCCGCCTGCCAAATCCAGCAATGGCAGGCGGACCCTAATCAGCGCATGAAGGGACTGATTCTGCGCCGATGTCTCCTCGAGGAGGTGACGCCATCAACTGAAGACGGGCGCAGTTGTTCCCGATGCCGGCCGTACACAAGACCATTGCGCAGGCAGGTCAGACTTAGGTCCCTGTAAACGCGCATCGCTGGCTGGAGTGAACATCGGATCGGCTCGGTGGTAGCGAAACTTCGGCCGGAGATAGATGCAGCCATTGGGTTCCGGGGCATGACCGGCTCGGCGCTGATCATGGGCGGCGATCGATCCCCGCACGACTGATGCCGAGGGGCGCTTGCAGTCCTGCGGAATACGCATCCACCGGCGCCAGTGAAGTTGTCCAAGCGGTACCGGCTCAGCGGTCGTCAAGCTGTTGCTAATATGCAGCACAGGCAGCGCTCTATGAACGGCGTCGCTTGGAACCGCTACCTCCGACCAACCGTTAGTGTCACAATGACAAACCAAAAAGTGAGGCTGATGATGGACCCGCTGCAAAACAACACGTTGGAGATCTGGTGTCTTGCGGCCGTTCCGCTGTCGCTGCTCCTTACGGTGTTATTAGCCGGACTTATCCTTTAGCCGGACCCAACGAGGCCGGCTGCGGACCGGGGCCTGGAAGATGAAAATGCCGGCTATTTAGGCACGCTAGGCGTCGCGGACACCCGTAGCACCAGGCTGTGGCAGCCTTTCCAACATTGCCATCATAATCGGCTCTTTCGACCGGTCCGGTCGGCGGCGATTGCTCGCAGGCCCGTTGCGAGGGCGAGCATGCGAGCTCGTACGTTTTTTACACAATCTCTGATTGGTGGACTCGCCCGCCGCCATCGACGTTAATTTTGCGTTAGCGACAGGAGGGGGGAGATCGCTAAAGGGAGGAAGAAAATGAAAGAAAACTACGATCTGACGATCGACTACGACGACGAACCTTACGACAACAAGCCTTATGATCTAGCCACATTCGCAAGGAAGCACGGGCTCAACATTCGAGCCGCCGAGCTTCTTCTTTTCGCCAAAGGCCCGTCTCGAGCGGCCTGCGATGCCGCGGCGAGGGCTTTTCTCGCGGCGGTAGCCGCACAAGCTATGAGACAATCGGCGCGGTAGGTCTCACAAAGCCATTGCTGACACGGCCTGCCGTGTCAGCAACCCAACGGACAGCGCTGGAAATTCCAGGCCGTTTCCAACAAGATGCCTGAGCATCCGGGAACGGCCTGAAATGTGCAATCTCTACAACATCACGACCAGCCAGGAGGCCATCCGCCAGTGGACCCGCGCCTTGCGCGACATCCTCGGCAATCTCGAACCCTCCATCGACATCTATCCCAACCAGCCCGGCCCGGTAGTGCGCAACGCGCCGGACGGCGAACGCGAATTGGCCAATCTGCTGTGGGGCATGCCGACGCCACTGGAGCGGGTCAAGGGCAAGGCCGACTATGGCACCACCAATGTCCGCAATCCGCAATACGGCCATTGGCAGCAATATCTCGGCATCGAGAACCGCTGCGTCGTGCCTGTCACCAGCTTTGCCGAGCCCAGCCCGACGCCCGGCGACAAGGACCCCGGGACCGGCATCCAGCGCAACTACTGGTTTGCACTCGGCGGGGACCGCCCGCTGTTCTTCTTTGCCGGCCTGTGGACGCGCTGGCATGGCCTTCGCAAGGTCAAGGACGGCCCCGCCGATCACCAGGTCTATGGCTTCATGACGACCCAGCCCAACGCGCTGATCGCGCCGATCCACGAGAAGGCGATGCCGGTGATCCTGACCACGCCGGAAGAAACCGAGACCTGGCTGACGGCGCCATGGTCGGAGGCAAGGCACCTGCAGCGCACGGCGCCCGATGATGCGCTGGTGATCGTCGACAAGCCTGCGACACAGATCACGTTTCCGCAGCAGGCGCCGGCGCAAGGCTCGTTGTTTTAGCGCTTGAATTTCTGCAGCACCCAGATGTAGCCCTTGGGCGGATGGTCCTGGTCGATGAACTGCATCTTCACCGTCGTGTCCTTGCGGCTGCATCGTTTGCACCTGAACCTGATCGCTTCCAGCGGCTTGCTCCAGCCCACCACCTGGGCCACGTCATTCGCCCTGAAGCGTCCGACATGGTAGCAATGGCCGCACTCCACGATGAGCAGCATGTTGGCCTTGGCGGCACGCCCAACGCTGTCCATCGGCTCGGCCATGGCTCATTTCCGGGTCGAGTAATCCTCGGGCAGCGGAAGCAGGCCAAGCTCCGCCATCCGGTAATCGGGCTCCTTCTCCGCGACGCTGGCCAGCACCTCGTGCAATTTCTCGACAAGCCCGCAAAGCTGCCAGAACAGCTCGCCATGCGCCTTCAAATGCAGCTGCGACGACAGCACCGTCCGGCGCAGGCTCAAAGCGTCCCTGATGATCGCCTCCGCATCCCTCGCCGACAGCCTGTCGAACCGGCTTTTTCGTCTGCCCATCGCGGCTCTCCTCGATTTGTGAGCAACCGCCCCACCTACTGACAAATAGGAAGGCATTCAGTATATTGTACTTTGCGTACCCACCAGAGAGGTGGTACCTTGCTGAGCGTTCCGACAGGAATCGGGCGGGCAGTTTGGCCACGCGCATTGTTTGGCGGCCCGCTCGCGGGAGAGCGATGGGTGCGGCACATTTACATAGATGAGTCAGGAACCAGTTCGCGAGAACTGGTTGCCGTCGTGGCCGGCGTCATCATCGATGTAGATAAGGACTATAGGGGTGTCGTAAGTTCAATTGAAAGAGTGAAGCGGCATCACCTAGGTGATAACTATGACCGTTGGTTTCATGCCGCTGATATTTTTGCCGCCACTGGCGATTTTGAAAAACTAAGTGGATGGACAAGACAAGAAAGGGTTATTTTTATCCGCGACATGATTGAAGTCTGTAATTTTCACGCGATACCTGTGGCTGTTTCTTGGATGCACAAAGATGCCACGGTTGGCATTCCAACAAAAAATAGAAATACCTATCGTCATTGGTCGGCATTCTGTGCGTGTTTTGTGGTAGTCGATAAATATATAGGGAACAATTTCCCAAATGAACACGCTTCAATAAAGGCCGAAAGCTGCGATCACATGAAAAAATACCTCGATTTCGCCTTGGCTGATGTTAGGAGAATTTCTCCTAAGCCGGATTCATGGATATACCAAAGGCAGATAACTAATATAGTGGATGACATTCAATTTCTCAGGAAGGGCCAAGCTCCACTGTTGCAATTGGCAGACGCCTATAGTTGGGGATTTAGGGCATATATGACGGCGCATCCGCATACAGACGAGCTTTACCCCGCGTTGTTCGCAAGCAAAGACTCGCCGATACCAGATCGCAGGAGCGAACTTATTGGAACATCTATTTTAATTCCCATATTTGTTCCTAATCCCGACGCGTCGCAGCTAGCTACATGAATTGTAAGCGCGCGCCATCCGGTGCACGCTTTTATGGGTTATTCTCCGTAATCCTTACTCCTTTACCTGACGTACCCAATTGGGTGAATTATAAAGGGGACATAAGGAGTTACCTGGATGTCCGTCCTATCCGACCGCCACTTTCACGACGAAGCCGCCGCCTACAAGTTTGTAGAGGCCAGGATTTGGCCGAATGGCCCAGTTTGCCCGCATTGCGGCGGCTTTGAGCGTATTTCGAAGATGGAAGGCAAGAGCACCCGCATTGGCACCTACAAGTGCTACCAGTGCCGCAAGCCCTTTACCGTGAAAATCGGCACCATCTTTGAAGCTAGCCACGTCAAGCTCAACCATTGGCTACAGGCGATATTCCTTATCGCTTCGTCCAAGAAGGGCATTTCGAGCAACCAGCTTCACCGCACCCTTGGCGTGACCCTGAAGACCGCTTGGTTCATTTCGCACCGCATCCGCGAGGCCGTGCGCGACGGCAACCTTGGCCCGCTCGGTGGCGAGGGTCAAATTGTCGAGGCGGACGAAACCTATTTCGGCAACACCGCTGAGAAACCCGTGCTGCGCACCGATCGCAAGACCCCGTTCAAATTCAAGAGCCGTGGCGGCCCGTCCGGCAAGCGCGCCGTGCTTGGCCTTATCGAACGTGGCGGCTCTGTTCGCACCTTCCACGTCGCGCAGGCGACCAAGATCAACGTTGCCGAACTGGTGACTGAGAACGTTGCCCGCGAAAGCACCCTCTACACCGACGAAAACAAGTTTTATGGTGGCATGAGCGATCACTTTGCCACTCATGATTCGGTCAAGCATTCGGCTGGCGAGTACGTCCGTGGCGAGGTACATTCGAACACCATCGAAAGCTATTTCAGCATCTTCAAGCGTGGCATGCGTGGCACCTATCAGCATTGCGCCGAGAAGCACCTTCACCGCTACCTCGCCGAATTTGACTTTCGCCATAATCAGCGGGTAGCCCTTGGCGTGAATGATGAAGCGCGGGCCGATCGCATTCTTGATGGTATCGTCGGCAAGCGCCTCACCTATGAAACAACTAAAGCAAGGCGAGGCACCCTATGGCGTCTGGCGACCCTCCAAATACCGCCCGAAAGCCAAGGGGCAAAAAGGCGACAAAGCTTAGTCAGAAAGAGCAATCCGAGCGGTTTAAGGAAACCGCTCGGGAGCTTGAAGTTGACGAGAGCGGAGAAGCATTTGATAGAGTCATACTTGGAATAGCCAAACGAATTCAGCAGAAAAAAGGTGGATAGCGAATCGTCAAATCCAGTTGAACGTTGTAGCGTTTATTGACCCTTCCCAATCTTTTTCTGACAAGTCGTTTCCAATTATACTTCTAACAAATTGATCTCCGAATTCAGCTCTATTAAAGAAGCGTCTAAAACCATAAGCTACTGGGTCTGCAAGAAGTATAAGCTTGTCGTCTGATTTCTCTACGAAGTGTATGGTCGCTCTTATTCTGGAGACGCGCAATTCTGTTTCTTGCTTTATGTAGCCGAGTTTTGTTTCTTCTTCTGTGGGAGATAGATCCGATGGTGGAATAACGCGCGGAAACTGTCGGTGGAACAAAGCGCCAGCGCGAAGAAACTTCGTCATTTCCGAAGCCTGTTCCGCAACCACGGTCCCAACCTCATCAATCTGCCCATGGTCGCGTATGTGTTTGTCCGCTCGCGCAATTCACGTAGCAAAAGCCATGAAATGCTCAAACTGATGCGGCTGCATGGGGGGCTCCGACAGCGGCTCCTTGATCAAACCGCGCCTGACAATCGATAGGGTTATCGGCGCCTTCAAACGTCTCGGTAACGACATCATTGATTTTAGGAATGCTAGTCGATTCGATCGAGACCATTTTTCCCAATAATCTGGGTTGTTCCAGACGTCCTTAGCGGAATACACAAAGCCTTTCCGAAGGTCGGTCGGGACGGATTCAAGCGCCTCATTTACTGCCGCTTCCGCTCTCATTAGCTGCTTGTCAGCGTCAATAATGATACCAACAACCACAGTTACAGGGGCTGACGGTTCAGTCCCCGCCTCGTCAATGAACACAAAGCGCACGGCCTTATCCCCCCAGAGCAGCCCGCCAAATAGGGCTTTCGGCAGCAGGTTATTCATAACCTACTCCTCCGGGTACGCGAAGTACAATATGCTGAAGGCATTCCTCGCAGAGTCAATTCGCTCTTGACATTTTTGTTCCCGTTTTGTTCAAGATCAACAGAAACTAATGGAGGCATCGAAGCGACAGCACGCCGCCTCAATGCCTCTTGAAATACTGCACCTCACGTTCGTGCTTTTCGGCGGCCTCGCGGGTATCGAAGGTGCCGAGATTGCGGCGCTTGCCGGTCTTTTCGTCCTTCTTGCGCGAATAGAGGCGGTATTTTCCGTCTTTGAGTTTTCTGATCATCTGTCACTCCCCGAGCCGCTGCTTCCCCTTAAGGTTGCGCGCGGCTTGTTCGATAGCCGCCCTGTCGTTTCCCAGCCTGTCGATCAGCTCCTGCGCCTGTTCGCCCGATATGCCGGTGCGCACCGCCAGGGCCTCCACCGTCAAAACGTCGGAGCTCGCGACCTCGCGGGTTTCCGGCAGGGCATCGCCTGCCGTCAGTGGCAGGGCCGCCTCCCTGTCGATCTCGGCCTCGGCCCGGTGCCAGTGCCGCTCGGGATCGCCATGGATCCCGCCTTCGCGTTCCCAGATCTGGTATGCGCGCTCACGAATCTTGTCTTCCCGGTCGTCGCCCATGTTGATTTCTCCTTTGGGTATCGGATGAACGCCGCGCCAACCCGAACGATCCAAGAAATCTGCGTGATCGTTGGGTGGGGTCGCGCAAGGCGCTATGCACTGCGGCCGCCAGCCACCCCACGGCCTGCCTACTCGCACTGCCTGCGCGGCCCGCCCGAATACGGCTGATAGCTGTTGTCCTCCGGTCGATATGACCGGTAGCGGCTGAAGCAGTATTGCACGTGGTCGAATGAGAGCTCGGCGGCGCCGGGTTCATCCGATGGCGCGTAGCCCTCCACCGACGACGTATCGCTCGCCTCGAAATAGCTGCCGTCATCGGCGGCGCCGAGATAGGGCGAGATGCAGGGGCGCTGTTGTCCGCTGTAGGATGTGTAGTGGTTGTCGTCCGGCCTGTAGGAGCGGTAGCGGCTGGCGCACCATTCCACGTGGGCGGCGGGCAGCGTCTGCTGCTCTTCCGCTGGTGGCTGGATGGAGCCGGTCGCGGTAATGTCGGTTGTCGACGCTGCGGCGGCATCGGTGGGTTTCGAGCTGCGATCGACTTCCGAGGTGCGAACGGGGACCGGGCCGGCCGGGAGGCGTTCGAGGCGCTGCGAGGCCGGGTTCACCGGTCGCGGGTCCTTGGCCCACAGTTCGGCGACGCTGGAGACCGGGGCGGCCGGCCGTACCGGCTTGGCTATTAGAAGCCAGGTGGCGAAGGCGAGGCCGCTGGCGAATACGGCGAGCGTCAGCACGAAGCCGCCGAAGATTGCGAACAAAGCTTTCATGCCGCGCTCCTTCGCCTCCCGGTTAAGGAAATGCGGGGGCGGGGAATCCGGTTCCAGGAAAGAGCGGGGCAGGGGTCTTAGGCGGCTTTCAGTGCAGGCCGAATTCGCGCAGCAATTCTTCGCGGTAGCGCACGAAGCGGCTTTCGCTGCGCTCGCGCGGGCGGGGCAGGTCGATGTCGATCAGCCGCGCCGCGCCGCCTTTCTCCTTGGGCAGGATCAGCACCCGGTCGGCGAGGTAGATTGCTTCCTCGAGGTCGTGCGTCACCATCACCATGGTGACGTTCTCCTCGCTCCAGATGCGCGCCAGTTCCTCCTGCATGCCGATCTTGGTCATCGCATCGAGCGCGCCCAGCGGCTCGTCGAGCAGCAGGATTTCGGGCTGCACGGTCAGCGCGCGGGCGATGCCGACGCGCTGCGCCATGCCGCCCGATAGCTGCCGGGGAAAGGCATCGCTGAATTCGGCGAGGCCGACGAGCGCGATATAGAAGTGCGCCCGTTCCTCGGCCTCGGCCTTGGGCACGCCGCGCACTTCGAGGCCGAAGGCGACATTGCCGAGCACGGTCAGCCAGGGCAGCAGGCGCGGTTCCTGGAAAATCACCGCACGCTCGGCACCGACGCCGTGCACCGGCTTGCCGTCGATGGCGACGCCGCCGCTGTCGGCGGCCTCCAGCCCCGCAAGTATGCGCAGCAGCGTGGTCTTGCCCGATCCGCTGGCGCCGACGATGACAAGGCATTCACCCGAGCGGATGTCGAGGTTGAGGGTCCTCAGAACGGCGAGCGAGCGCCCACTGATGCTGAACGATTTGGACAGGTCGCGTATGCTGACCTGACCGCCGCTTGTGCTGCTCATCGCGCTCGTCTCCCAACTGGTTGGTCGGTTGCTTTTGTCAGTTGGTCTTGGTTTCGCCCGGCCGGTAGAGGATGTCCGTTGCCTTCAGCTTGCCCTTTGGCAGGCGGCCGTCGCGCTCGAGCACGCTGACCCAGAAGTCGATATCGCGGTCCGTCGCCTTGGCGCCCTGGCGCAGGCCGAAGCCGGTCCAGTAACGCGCCAGCTCGCCGTTCTCGCCGCGCTTGTCGAGGATATTTGCCAGCACCTTGCGCGCTTCGTCGGGGTTCTGCAGCGACCAGTCGGAGGCGCGCGCCGATTGTTCGACGAAATTGCGGGCGGCGTCGGGATGCGCGGCGATGAAGTCGCGCCTGAGCACGACGAAGCCGCCGGCCAGCTCGCCCAGCACGTCGGTGTCGTTGAACACGCCGCGCACGCCGCCGTTGTCCACGAGGGCGCCGGCAAACGTCGCCTGCCAGTAGCCGAGCGCCGCGATGTCGACCTGACGGGAGCGCAAGGTCTGTTCGAGCTGCGGTCCGGGCACGACGACGAGATTGGCGGCATTCGGCGGCAGGCCGACGCTGTGCAGCGCCTCGCGCACGGTGTAGTCGAGATGGGCGCCGAGCGTGTTGACGGCGATGGTCTTGCCGGCGATGTCGGCGATCGATTTGATCGGGCTGTCGTCCAGCACGTAGAAGACGCTACGCACCTTGCCGTTGATGCCGTTGCTCGGATAGGCGGCGACGAAGTCGTTGCCGCCGGAGATCGAGTTGATCACGGCTGCGGTTGCAGCCGAGCCGATATCGACGCTGCCGGAGGCCAGCGCAAACAATGATTCCGGGCCGCCGCCGGAATAGCCGACATTCTCGACCTCGATACCGAGGCCTTTGAAATAGCCGAGCTCGGCGGCCAACTCATGCGGAGAGATGCTGCCACGGCTGGCGAGTGAGCGGAACTTGACGGGTGCCGCTTCGGCAAAGGCGAAGCGCGGCAGGCCGGCGGTGAGAAGGCCGGCGGCGAAGGGCGCGCCAGCAAGCAGGGAACGGCGGGAGATTTTCATGGTCCGGGTCTTTCCTGATTTGAGTTCTGGCCTGGTTGAGATTGGTAAGGGCGGGTGGTCAGTCGACGGCATTGCTCCAGCGGCAGAGCCGGCGCTGCAGGCTGACCAGCGCCTGGTTTGCAATCAGGCCGAGGCCGGCGAGGATGACGATTGCCGCAAACATCAGCGGGATCTGGAAATTGTATTGCGCGTTCATCACCTGGAAGCCGATGCCCTTGTTGGCGCCGATCATTTCGGAAGCGATCAACAGCAGCAGCGCCGTGGTGGCGCTGAGCCTCAGTCCGACGAAGATCGACGGCACGGCGCCGGGCAGCACGACGCGACGGAAGACGGTGAGCTGCCCGGCGCCATAGACGCGGGCCATCTCCAGCAGTTTCGGATCGACCTGCTTGACGCCGCCGATGGTGTTGAGCAGCAATGGGAACAGCGTCGCCCAGAAGATGATGAACACCTTGGAGGCTTCGCCGAGCCCTAGCAGCAGGATGAAGACGGGATAGAGCGCCAGCGCCGAGGTCTGGCGGAAGACCTGCAGGATGGGATCGAGCGCGGTCTCGACCGTGCGCACCTGACCCATGAACAGGCCAAGCGGGATGGCGACCAGCACGGCGGCCGCGAAAGCGAGACCGGCGCGCTGCAGGCTGATGGCGATGTCGCTGAGCAGAGTGCCGCCGACCAGCCCCTTCCAAAGTGCCGCGACAATCATGTCGATCGGCGGCAGCACGGCCGCGTTGACCCAGCCCGCGCTGCTCGACACTTGCCAGATTGCGAGGAAAGCGATGAGGACGCCGTAGCGCGACAGGATGCGGATGCCCGCCCGGCCACCGAGGCGCAGGAAATCCGTGCCGAGGCTTGTCGTGCTGTCAGGCGTGCCGAGGCTGGCGGCCTGTTCGATGTGCTGCAAGGTCATCGGGTTGCCTCCTGCTTGGAAAATATCGGGCTTCTCGGGATTATTCGGCGGCCAGCACCGCCGAGCGGGCGGCGGTCCAGGGGTTTTCCGGCCGCCTGAGGCCGAGGTTCTCGCGTAGGGTCCTGCCTTCATAGGCGGTGCGGAACAGGCCGCGGCGCTGCAGTTCGGGGATCACCAGCTCGACGAAGTCGTCGAGCCCGCCGGGCAGCCAGGGCGGCAGGATGTTGAAGCCGTCGGCGGCTTCGTTGCCGAACCATTCCTCCAGCTGATCGGCGACCTGCGTGGCGCTGCCGATGACGGTATAATGGCCGCGGGCCGTTGCCACCCATTGGTAGAGCTGTCGGATGGTGAAGTTGTGCTCGTCAGCAATCTGGCGGATCAGCGCCTGGCGGCTCTTCATGCCTTCGGTCTCCTTGCTCGGCGGCAGTGGTCCATCGAGCGGATAGCCGGTGATGTCGAGCGTCTGGCCGGCCAGCCCGTTGAGCAGGGCGACGCCATCTTCGGGCAGGATGAGATCGTTCAGTTGCTGGTACTTGGCGCGCGCTTCTTCTTCGGTGCGGCCGACGAAGGGTGCCACGCCCGGCATGATCAGCACCTGCTCGGGATCGCGGCCGACGGCCGCCACGCGCGCCTTGATATCGCGATAGAATTCCTGCGCCGACGCCAGGTTCTGATGGGCGGTGAAGATGACTTCCGCCGAGTGGGCGGCGAGCTTGCGACCGTCTTCCGATTGCCCCGCCTGCACCACGACCGGGTGCCCCTGCACCGGGCGCGGCACGTTGAGCGGCCCTTTCACGCTGAAATGCGCTCCCTTGTGGTCGATGTCGTGGAGCTTGTCCTTGTCGTAGAAGCGCCCCGATTTCTTGTCGCGGATGAAGGCATCGTCCTCCCAGCTGTCCCACAGGGCCTTGACCGTCTCGACGTGCTCATGCGCGCGGGCATAGCGCTCGGCGTGGGCAGGCTGCGTCTCGCGATTGAAGTTGCGCGCGGTTTCGTCGCCGGCCGAGGTGACGACGTTCCAGCCGGCGCGGCCATTCGACAGATGATCGAGCGAGGCGAATTTGCGGGCGAGCGTGTAGGGCTCCTCGTAGGTGGTCGAGGCGGTAGCGATGAAGCCGAGATGCGTGGTGAGCGGCGCCAGCGCTGCAAACAGCGTCACTGGCTCGAAGCCGGCGATCTTGGCATTGCCGCCTTCGCGGGCGCCGAGCCCGACCGTCAGATTGTCGGCGAGGAAATAGGCATCGAACAGGCCGCGCTCGGCGGTCAGGGCGAGCTGCTTGTGGAACTCGAAATTGGTGGCGCCGTCGGCCGGCGCCTCGGGGTGGCGCCAGGCGGCGATATGCTGTCCGCCGCCGGGCAGGAAAGCGCCCAGTTTGATTTGCCCGGATTTGGTGGATCTGGTCATCGCGGCGTGCTCCTGGACGGATCGGAAAGGGGATCTCGGGTCAGTGGTGCGTTCAGGCGGCAAGGCCGACGCCGTAGGGCACCCCGGTTACACGGCATGCCTCGGCGACCGCCTGCCGGGCGCGGGCGTGGATGGCTTCCGACACCAGCACGCCATTGGCAAAATCCTTGTCGGAGGCGTAGATCGCGGTCGGCACGGTCAGCGCCTCGAAGAAGCCGAACAGCGGCCGCAACTGGTGCTCGACGATCAGCGAATGGCGCTCGCCGCCGCCGGTCGCGGCGAGAATGACGGGCTTGCCCCTCAGCGACGACGGATCGAGCAGGTCGAAGAAATGCTTGAAAAGCCCGGTATAGCTGCCTTTGAAAGTCGGCGAGCCGGCCACCAGGATGTCGGCGCCCAGCAGCCGTTCGACAATGTTGCGCGCCGCCGGGTCGAGGTCGCCGAGGCGCCTTGCCTGCGGCAGGGAAGCGCCGAGATCCTCGATATCGAAGACGGCCGAGGCCGCGCCGATGCTTTCGGCGGCCTGCCCGACGATGTGGCTGACGAACGCCTTGGTCTTCGAGGGCCGGGTCAAATTGCCCGACAGCCCCACCACGAGCTTTTTCGACATTCCTGGCTCCCTCTCAAGCGCTCTATTTTAAGATCTTGGGTCTAGCGATCTATGTTAAATCTAGAGAGTTTGTAGAATTAAGAGAGTGAGAAAATTTCAAAAGTAGCGCATTGGGCGAACGGAGTTTGCGGCACATCGCCCACAATTGGTTCATTCAATGCGCCGCAGCGCGCTGAAAACCCGCCACAGCGCCTTCAGCCGCGATGGCGCAGCGCGTCGGACAGAGCGCATGAAGCCGGCCGGACATATAAGGCAAGTCGCCCTCGGACGCTCCCGGCGCGACGTCGAGGAACTATGTCCCGATACCACGATCCTCGACGGCCTAGCGGTCCTCGGGGAGGATGCAAGCGAGGCACAGGCCACGGCGCTGGAGTGGCTCCGCGGCATGCAGTGAGTCAGGCCAATTTGATTCAAATCCGGCTGTGGATATTTGCTTTTGGCTAAATCGAGGCGGTCATCTTGCCGGCGGGCGGGCAACAGGGAGATGCCTATGACAAGCGACTTTGCCGCCGCACACCTGCACCTTGAACGAGCCTGCCACTATTTGAGCGGCGAGGACGAGACGAGCCGCACGGCTCGTGCGGCTCTGGATCTCCTGATCGATGCAATTGTCGCAGCGCAATACAAGCGGCCGGTGGGAGATGTTGTGGAGTTTCCAAGGCCGGCAAAGCTGGGGCAATCCGCAAGCGGGAACGGGTAGTCCAACTGGCGGCGTCCCTTGTCCTGCCGGATTTACATGAACCAGGTTGCCACCAGGCCGATCGTCGCCGAGAAGATGGCGACGGTCGTTGCCCAGCCGAGTATGTTGGTGCTGCGGCTGTTAACCTGATCGCCCATGATCCTGCGGCTGTTCGTCATCAGCATGATGAGCAGCAGCAAGGGCGGTGTCGAGAAGCCTTGAACGATGCCGGACCAGACCAGCGCCTTCATCGGATTGAAGCCGAGAAAGTTCAGGCCAGCGGCGATCGCCGTAAAAAATCCGATGGCGAGGTAAAATTTGGGCGCCTCTCGAGCCCGGGCGTGCAGGCTGTTTTTCCAGCCGATGGCTTGTGCCACGTCATAGGCAGCGCCGGTGGTCATGACAGGAACCGCTAGGAAACCGACGCCGATCACACCTGCGGCGAACAGAACGCTTGCGGCCTGGCCGGCGAGCGGCCGCAGCGCCTCCGCGGCTTGCGCGGCCGTGTCGATATCGTGATGCCCCGCCTTGTAGAGCGTCGCCCCCGTCGACAGGATGATGAAATACATGATGAGATTTGAAAACATCATGCCGATGAGGATGTCCCGGCGCGAGCGGCGGAGTTCGCTGTCGGTAGCGCCCTTCCTTTGGCTGAGCGTTGTGCGCCCCTGGGCAATCTCCTCCTCCACCTCCTCATTGGACTGCCACGTATAGAGATAGGCGGACAGCGTCGTGCCGATGATGGCGACCAGGATCGACAGGAACTCGCGATTGAATTCGATCCTGGGGAGCAACGTCCCGCGCAGCACCGCCGCGGCGTCCGGCTTGGCCAGAATGGCGGCACCGACATAGGCGAGCAGCGCCAGCGCCAGCCAGCGAAAGATGTTGCGGATCAAAGTATAGGAGCCGAAAACCTGGAGGGCGAAGATGAGGGCGGCGACGAACAGCACGATCAGCGGAATGGGAAGCGGCACGAATATGTTGATCGCCGCCGCCATTCCACCAAGATCCGCCGCTGCCTCGATGGTGTTGCCGACGAGCACACCCAACAGCACCGACCAGAGCAGCCACCGCGGGTAGAAGTCCTTGATGACGTGGAACAATCCGCGCCCCGACACCTGGCCGAGCTTCGACGACAGATAGACAACCGCGTACATCATCGGCAACGTCACCGGGGCCGTCCAGAGCAGGTCGGGTCCGAAACGGGCGCCGGCACTTGCATAGGTGCCTATTGCGGAACAATCGTCGTCGGCCGCCCCTGTTATCAGTCCGAGGCCGAGCGCTCGTCCTATGCCGCCTTTGCCCTCCTTCGGTGGGATGGAATGATCGGAACCGGCCTGCCTCATTGCGACGGGACCGGGTTGCGAACGAAAGACGCGGCCTGCCATGCAATAATGGTAAGGATCGGTCGCGGCGCTGGTCTCATTTTGCTTCCTTCAACAACTTGCCCAAACCCGGCGTGCCATGACTTGTTCCGCGACGACCGGACAGGGGTTTTGTCTCAGGCAAAAAAGTTCGGGTTGACCGCTTCCGAACGCGAAGCGACTATCCGTTCGAGGCGAAGATCGCAGGAGGAAATGCAATGGACGAGCCCGGTCAGTGGCGCCACATGTCGAGCGCGCCAAGGGACGGCAGCAGAATCCTTGTCACGGTTCGGCCGTCCGAGCAGGGTCCGGCCGAGGTCGACATGGCTTACTGGGCCCGCGCCGATCAGTTCGGCAGCGAAGGCTGGCGCGCCTCCGACTCGTCTCCAGGACGCATCGTCGA
This sequence comes from Mesorhizobium sp. M1227, assembly GCF_040318315.1. Classification (NCBI taxonomy): domain Bacteria; kingdom Pseudomonadati; phylum Pseudomonadota; class Alphaproteobacteria; order Hyphomicrobiales; family Phyllobacteriaceae; genus Mesorhizobium; species Mesorhizobium sp. M1227. Next base: position 31,187 of record NZ_JAMYLZ010000017.1, on the reverse strand, counting down.
ATATGCCGAACCCGAACTGAAGTGCTGGATGCCGCTGCCGTCGGCCAATCTCAGCAAGGGATCGATGCCGAGCCCCTGGGAGGGCGAAGATGTGCCGCTGGTGGATGGCTCCGGGATATGAGCTAGCGGGAAGGTAGTTTTGATCGCTGGCGGGACAACGCCTCCCTCTGTCCTGCCGGATATCTCCCCCACAAGGGGGGAGATAGGCAGCTTCACTGTCGGCCCTCAGAACAGGAATGCAGCTGTAGCGGGGTTCGGGCCGGTGCGGCCGTCGGGCGAATCCATGCCCCGGATAAGCTCGAGGTCCTTTGCTTCGAGCTCGAAATCGAAGACATCGAAATTGGCGGCGATGCGGTCCTGGTGGATCGACTTTGGAATGACGATCAGCCCTTCCTGAAGGTGCCACCTGACGATCGTCTGCGCCACCGACTTGCCGTGTTTCCTGGCGATACTTTCAAGCGTCGGATCGCTCAACAGCCGGCCGCTGCCCAGCGGGCTCCAGCTCTCAATGCGGATGTTGTGCCTGTCGTGGAATTCACGTTTGTCACGCTGCTGGAAGCGGGGGTGGAGCTCGATCTGGTTGACGGTCGGCGTGACGCCGGTCTCGCCGATGATCCGTTCGAGGTGGTCCTGGTTGAAATTCGAAACGCCGATCGACTTGATCCGGCCTGATTGCCTGAGTTCGATCAGCGTCTTCCAGGCCTCGACATATCTGTCCTGGCTGGGCACCGGCCAATGGATCAGGAACAGGTCGATCTGTTCGATGCCGAGCTTGCTCATCGTCTCGTCGAAGGCGCGCAAGGCGGCGTCGCGCTGATGCGCGCCATTGCGCAGTTTCGAGGTGATGAACAACTCGCTTCTCGGGACGCCGGCCGAGCGGATCGCCTGCCCGACACCTTCCTCGTTCTGATAGCCTTCGGCGGTGTCGATCAGCCTGTAGCCGGCCTCGATTCCCCAGCGCACCACCTTGGCGGTGATGGCTGGATCGACCTGCCACACGCCGAGGCCGATTTGCGGAATGGCGGAGCCGTCGTTCAATCTGATTTGTTCAGGTCTAGTCAGTGTAATCTGTTCAGGCATGTTCAGGTCCTTCTGCATCGTTCCGCCCGGCGCAGGCTCTATCTAGTCTGAATGGCCGCCAAAGCCAGTCGATATCAGGAGAATGTGAGGAGAGGGACGTGAAGCGCTGATCCTCCGCTTCGGGCCGACAGCTCTCTGCGACCCACGGACTCCAGGGAACTCTATACAGGACGACCCCACTATCGCGGATTCTGTGGTATTCTGTGGACGATCCGAGGAGGCGACTGCGTTGACCAACAGCTTGGAAGCCGAAGGGGCAAGAGACTGGTCGCCCCTGCTGGTCGCGGCAGAACAAGGCGATGCGGAGGCGGTTCGATCGGAATTGGCGGCTGGCGCCGACATCAATCAGTCGGACGACGGCGGCTGGTCTGCACTTCACCTTTCAGCCCTCAATGACCGCACAGCTGTGGTGGAGGCGCTGATCGAAGACCCGGAAATCGACGTGAATGCCAGAAACAAGTGGAAGAGCACGCCCTTGAGCCTTGCGGCGGCCAAGGGACATTACGCGTGTATCTCTGTCCTCGTGAGACACCCCCAAATAGAGATCAACGCGCGAGCTGACTACTACGGCAGAACGGCTCTTATCGAGGCGGCGAAGAACGGGCATCTCGAAGTCGTCAAGTTGCTCGTGGAGAATGGCGCGGAAGTAAATCTGACCGACAAGACGGGGAGAAACAACGCGCTCATCGAGGCTATCAAGGGGCGGCACTACGAGATCGCGGAATACCTGCTGGATTCTGGGAAAGTGAGCTTTATCAACAAAGAGATGAGGCTAAACGCCCTGATCTGGGCTGGCAGCTGCCACAACCCTCAGCTTATCGAAAAGCTGGAAGCCGCGATCCACAGTTTCTTCGACGGCAAATAAGGGCCTCGCCCTTATTGTCGCGGGGCGCGTCCGCATCTCCCGTCACGTCGACTCGCTGGATGGCGCAAACGGCCCCGTGGCGCTTCATATAAATTATTCAACCAAATGGTTGACTATCTCAAAGCGTGCGTCTATATTCAACTACATGGTTGAATTAGAGACACCCCAGATGGACGCGGTTTTTCACGCCCTTGGCGACGCCACCCGGCGGCACATGCTTCGCGATCTCGCCGATGGCGAGAAAACGGTAAGCCAGCTGGCGGAACCCTTCGCGATGTCGCTCGCGGCGGCCTCCAAGCACATCAAGGCGCTGGAGAACGCAGGGCTTATTCGTCGAGAGGTGAGGGGCCGCACGCATCTGTGCCGACTAGCCCCTGGACCGCTGGCCAGCGCCCATCAGTGGCTCAGCTTCTACGAGCGCTTCTGGACCGGTCGTCTCGATGTTCTCGAACGCCTTCTTCGCGAAGAGGACGCACGCAAAGCCCAGAATGAGTCCAGGAAATCGCCCAACCCGAAAGAAGGAGACGAGCAATGAACCAGATGAGAAGCATCGACGCCTATGGCGCGCTGAGCGAGGCCGCCACGTTCACCATCCAGCGCCTTTTGCCCGGACCCATCGAACGCGTCTGGGCCTATCTCACCGAGAGTGACTTGCGCCGGCAATGGATGGCCGCGGGCCAGATGGAAATGAAGGCCGGCAGCTCGTTCGAATTGGTCTGGCGTAACGACGAGCTGACGGACCCGCCTGGCCAGCGCCCCGCGGGCTTTCCCGAAGAGCATCGTATGGAGGGCCGGATCACCGAACTCGATCCGCCGCGCAAGCTTTCCATCACCTGGGGAAACACCGGCGGCGTCTCCTTCTTGCTGGAGGCGAAGGGTAGCGATGTGCTGCTCACCGTCGTTCATCGCCGCCTGCCGGAACGTGCAATCCAGCTCAACATCACCGCCGGCTGGCACATACACCTCGACCTGCTGGCCGCCCGCCTGGCGGGCAAGACGCCGACCTCGTTCTGGGACGGCTGGAGCCGCCTGCGGGAAGAATACGACCGCCGTCTGCCGGCCTGATGCAACTCGCGGCGGCTATCCCTGAGGTCGCCGCCAGCAACACGAAGCAACGCTGAACCGATGAAACGTGCTTGCATCCCGCAAGCCTGATGGAGGAAGTCATGCGCAAATTGATCGCTGGAATGAAGATTTCCGTCGATGGCAAGATGGAGGGGCCCGAGGGTTACGCCGATTGGGTCGACGCGTGGTCGGACGAATACGGCCTGACGCCGCAAATCGATGCCTGCCTGCTTGGCAGCGTCATGTATGCCGGCTACGAGCGCTACTGGAGCGCCATCCAGAACGAGCCCGACAAGCCGCTGCCGATGACCGGCAAATTGCCGAAGCCGGCCGAGTTAGAATGGGCCCGCTTCGCCGCGCAGACCCCGCATTATGTGCTGTCGAACACAATGACTTCGGCGGCCTGGCCAAAGACGCGCTTCGTGCGGAATTTCGAGGATATCGCTGCGTTGAAACAGCAGCCCGGCAAGGGCATCTACCTTATGGGCGGCGCCCGAATTACCGCAAGCCTTATCGATGCCGGGCTGGTCGATGAACTCAGGCTGATCGTCTATCCGCTGCTTGCCGGTGAAGGAAAGGCGCTGTTTGGGACGGCGAAAAATCGTCGTGGGCTCGAACTGCGCAAGGTCGAGCGGCTGTCGGATGGCCGCGTCGGGCTGGTCTATGGGATCGGCTAAAGCGCGTCGCGTTCGATCGGCCTCATGCGACGCGCTTTTTGCGCGGCATGCATTAGCGCCAAGGTCAGGCAACGACGCCGCGGCAGGCCCAGGCGACATTGGCAAAGGACCTCGGGCCGTCGGGCCGGCCGGCCTCGTAGGCGTCGCGCATGGCGGCGTCGGTGCGCGCCCGCTCTTCCGGGTCGAGCGTGGCCACATACTTACCGAGCGGCCCTTCGCCGGCGGCAATCGGCGCCCAGTAATCCTCGAAATTTTGGTAGTCCATGCGGATCATCAACTGGGTTTCCGTAACGTCGCGGAGACCCTGTTCGACAAAGGTCCGTTTCATTTCACCCGGCTGCATCATCGGCTGCGTGCAATAGCGGGCACGCAGCTGGCGTCCGCCTTCACTGAGCACCGCCACCGTGTCGATCATCATGCGCATCCCCGGCATGCCGCCGAGATGGTCCCATACCGTCGCCGCGACGACGCCGCCCGGCCGCACGACGCGGCGCATCTCGGTGACTGCCTTGCCGGCTTCGGGCACGAAATGGAGCACGAGCAGGGCCAGGGCACGGTCGAACGCGCCATCCTCAAAGGGCAGGGCGCAGGCATCCGCCTGACGGATTTTTATCCGCGGATCGGTGTTGCGCCGGATTGCCTCCTCGACGAAAACGGCCGAAAAGTCGATCGCCGCGACCTCACCGAGGTCAGCGGCCTTGGCGAGCGCGAAGGTCAGACTGCCGGTGCCGCAACCGACGTCGAGGATCTTTTCGCCGTCCTTGAGGCCCGCGAAGCCGATGAACAGCGGCGCAAGCTTTTGGCTCCAGCGGCCCATGAGCTGCTCATAGCCGGCAGCATGGTGAACGTTGAAACTTGAAGTCATCGAACCCTCCCTTAGCATAAGCTAAACCTCGACACAGCGATTGCCAAGACGGGCGAGCATTCGTCCCACCTTGGGCCGGCCGTTGGCGAAAGCTAACTTACGGATGCCGGGTTGCTTCGTGGATTGAGGCCCCGCGTCGGCCTCGATTAGCCTCAGCGAGTTATTCGGCCGGCAGCCCGCGACGTTTCAATTCGCTGGGCGGCACCGGATCTCCGACACGGAAGCCGAAGGAAATGACTTTCGTCGCGTCCGGATCGACCTCGCAACGAAAGCTCAGATCGTACCACTGCCCGTTGACGGGAAAGGGTGCACTGGCGACGTCAAGGACCGTGCCCTCCTTCAACCGATACTTGGGAATGCTATCAAAAAAATAGGGGGGCGAGGCGTGGAGCAACTGCCCGCCGAGTTCCGTGGCGCAGAGCTGCCCGACCCGTTCGCCGCGCGGCAAAGCAGCCATTGCGATTGTCGCTATCGGATCACCGGTTACTGCTTCCGAGAACAACGTCTTGGCTTGCTGAAGCTTCAAGGGTTTTTGCTCCTTGGCGACATCCGCTGGCTTGGGCTTCGGCGGCGGTGATGCGCCAGGCGACGGAGCCTGGTCTTTCCCCTCGACCGCTGTCACGGCAGGTGGCTGTGCAAGATCCTGGTTACTGGGAACTTGCGGCGCTGGCGGTTGTTCCGAACCATCCTCCGCACTGTTGCCGTCCAGAGACTTGCGAGGACCGGCGTCCTTCTCACCGAATTGGAAGACAGGTCTCTGCGCGGTGACCTCACGGCTCGTCGGCGTCTCGACCTTGGCTTCCGGCTGCTTTTCCGGCTTGGGCGGTTCAGCGGGGGACGGAGGTTTGGTTTTTTCCGGCGGTTTAGGCGGCGGCACGATATCAACTGCGATGGGCTGCTCCTTCTGCGGCTGCGGGGGCGACAGCGGCAGTGCGGACAAAAGAAGCGCGGCGGCGAGCAAATGCACGACCGCGGAGGCAGGCAAGGCCCACCCGAATACCCGGCGCTGATCCCGTATGTCGTCTCTCATTGTGACCGGTGTGTGGAATGAAATATTGGCGGCATCAAGCATCGATGCCGCCAGACGTCGAAATAACCTGTTGCGAATCGAAAGTCGGCGGCTGCAATGCGGCGCGGCATCCAATCGTGTGGCGTCGGCGTCCGCGCAGGGGACCGGGCCAGCAGCGCATGCATCAAGTCGTCATTTCAGGCGGCTAGCAGGCACGCCCTCCCGGCACGGTGTCGCCGGTTGAAATCACAGGGAAACCGATAGCCCGCCGTCAACCGCCAGCACGTGCCCGTTGACGTAAGCGGCAGCGTCGGAGGCGAGAAACACCACGGCTCCGCCGAGCTCCTCAGGCTGGGCCCAGCGGCCCGCGGGGGTTCGTGCCTCGACCCATTTGGTGAAGGCCTCGTCGTGCATAAGTGCGGTGTTGAGCTCGGTGGCGAAATAGCCGGGGGCGATGGCGTTGACGGTGATGCCGTGACGGCCCAGCTCAGCGGCAGTGGAGCGTGTCAGCCCGTGCAGGCCTGCCTTTGCCGCCACATAGGCGTGAATGGTGGGGCGGCCAAGGATCGCTGCGACCGATCCGGTGTTTATTATGCGCCCGAACTTGTTTGGCAGCATCAGGCGCACCGCGTCGCGCATCATGCGGAAGCAAGCCGACAGATTGACGGCAACCACATGGTTGAAATCCTCGTCCTGCCATTCGACCAGCGGTTTCCGATGCTGGATGCCGGCGTTGTTGACCAGAATGTCGAGGCGGCCGTGGCGTTCGACGATTCCTTCGAGCGACGCCCTTGAGATCGCCGCGTCGGTGACATCGAACGGCAGGGCTTCTGCACCGATCCTTTCGGCCGCCACGGAAAGGGCGGCCACGTCGCGGGCATTGACGATCACCGTCGCACCGTTTTCGGCAAGTGCCTTGGCCATGGCAAAACCAAGACCACGCGAGGCACCCGTGACCAATGCGACACGGCCCTTGAGCGAGAACAATTCCGGCATTGAGATCCCCTATGAAAAGGGCGGGAGTTTCCTCCCGCCCAAAAGCGCTATTTGGCGACGCAGGTGTCGGCTGTCTCCGGAGTGCAGACATCGAGGCCCGTGTAGGTCGGGTCGGCCGGCGGAGCCTTGCCCTCCTTCATGTCCTTCAGCGCCATCATCGTCTTGTAGCCCATCTCGAACGGCCGCTGACCGACCTGGCCAAGGGAGAAACCTTCCTTCATCTGGTCGATCTGTACCGGAAGCGTGTCGGCAACGACAAGGGCCAGGGCTTTCGAGGCGATCTTGTCCTTGTACGGTGCGACCGCGGCGCGGTTGGCGTCGGGGATGAACTGCGGGAAGCCACCGGTTGGGACGAATGCGTCGAGGTTCGGGTTTTTCGCCATGATATCCTCGAACTGTTGCACCGAAAGCGGGAAATCATCGTTGGTGTAGAGCGGACAGCCTTCGATTTCGGTCCAGCCGTTCTGGCCCGTCAGCCGATCCCCGGGCGAGGCCGCCGATTTGGTGCCCGAAAGCGTATCGCGAATGCCCTGCATGCGCTCGTTGTGGTTGGCCGCCGCGGCGCCGCCGGACTGGATGCAGATCGTGCCGCCTTTGGGCTTGATCTGCATGACAAGCTTGGCGAGGTTCTCGCCGATCTCATAATTGTGCGTGCCGATATAGGCAACGCGCAGATCCTTGTTTTCGGGCAGGAGATCGGAGTCCCAGGTGAGGACCGGGATGCCGGCTTCCTTGGCGGCCTGCAGCGCAACCGCCATCGCGGCGGCGTTCGATGGCGACACGGCGATGCCGTCCACCTTCTTGGCCACGAGATCCTGCACGATCTGCACCTGCTCGTCGCCACCACCATGCTCGCCGGGGCCGATATACATGCACTCCACGGCGCCATTGGATTCGGCCTCGGCTTTCTTGCAGCCGTCGCGTGCCTGGTCGAAGAAAGGATTGTTCATGTTCTTCGGCACCAGGGCGAAGGTGTATTTCGCCTGGGCGCCGGAAACGGCAAGCACCATTGCGCCAAGCGCGACGGCGGCCGTCAGCAGATGTTTTTTCATGTGACGTTCTCCTCCTTGGTGTGATGTCCCGCAAGCCTCCCGCCGGCGGGTTTCTAGCGGCGTTTTTTGGGCATCAAGACTGCCAGCGACGCGGCGAGAATCGATTTGCCGCCCGTTTGCATGCCCAAGAGAACCGCAAGAACGATGAAGGCGCCGACGAAGGCACCCTGCCAGTTTGAATCGATGCCGGCCATCAGCAGCGCATTCCTGATCACCTCGAGGAAGGCCGAACCGATGATCGCACCGAAGGCCGTGCCGGCGCCGCCCATGAGGCTGGCGCCGCCAATGACTGTCGCGGCGATAACGCGCAGTTCGTAGCCCTGGCCCATGGCATTTATAGCCGAACCGTTATAGCCGAGGAGCAGGAGCGAGGCGAGCGCGGCGGTGAAAGCCGAGAAGACATAGGCCTCGAATTTAATCCAGTTGACCGGAACGCCGGTGAGCCGTGCCGCCTCCTCATTGCCGCCGATGGCGAAGAGATGCCGGGCCCAGGCTGTGAAGTTGAATACGAAGCCGACAATCAGGGCCAGGATCACCATGGTCCAGAACTGTGACGACAGTTCTGGTATCCAATGCGGTGCCCAGTCGTTCGGACCATGCCGCGGCCATTTCCACTGACCGATTGCCTTCACGATCGGAGCATCGGGCCCGAACTGGTAGAGCATCTGGTTGGCCGAGAATACGACCGCCAGCGAGCGCGCGACGGACAGCATGCCGAGGGTGACCACAAAGGACGGCATCCCGACATAGGCGACAAAGAATCCGTTGACCGCGCCACAGGCCAGACCGGAGAAAAGGCCCATGGCGAAGGCGACGTACCAGGGATAATGCCAGGTGAGGAACAGGCCGGCGACGATGACCACGAGACCCATGACGGAGCCGACCGACAGATCGATACCGCCGGTGATGATGACGATCGTCATGCCAAGTGCCATGATGCCGAAAGGTGCGAAGTTGCGCGTCACATTGGCGACGTTTTCAGAGGTGCCGAAGCTCGGCTCCATCGCAGTCATCAACATGACGAGCGCGATGAGCGCGATCATCACCCAGAAGGGCTGACTTGAAATCACACGTTGGAGAACTGTTTTTTCCTTGGTCGGGACGAAATCCGACATGGCCGGCCTGCCATGTTCTTCGACTGACCCCCGAACGCCAACTGACTCCTGAACACTATTCGCCACGGATGGCCCCCGTTATCAGTCCGGTGATTTCCTCGGGCGATGTTTTGTCGGCTGGCTTGTCGGCAACTTTCGAGCCCCGCCTGAGGACGATAATGCGATCTGCCACGGCGAACACGTCAGGCATTCGGTGACTGATCAGCATGACGCCGACTCCTTGTGCTTTGAGGCGTCGGATCAGTTCGAGTACTTCCGCCACCTGGCGCACCGAGATGGCGGCCGTTGGTTCGTCCATCAGCACCAGCTTGGCATTTGAAAGCCGGGTCCGCGCGATGGCGACCGCCTGGCGCTGCCCACCCGACATCTTCCTGACGAGGTCGCGCGGCCGGGTTTCCGATTTGAGTTCCTTGAACAGCGCTGCCGAGCGATCGATCATCGCCTGCTTGTCAAGAATCCTGATCGGCCAGAAGCCTTTCTTGATCTCGCGCCCCAGAAAGACGTTCTGCGCGGCCGTCAGATTATCGGCGAGCGCCAGGTCCTGATAAACAACTTCGATCCCCTTGGCGCGGGCCTGCACGGGCTGGTGGAAGTGGCACACCTCGCCCTCGACTACAATTTCGCCGTCGCTCGGAGGAAAATTCCCGGCCACAGTCTTGACTATCGTCGACTTGCCGGCGCCGTTGTCCCCCATCAGACCAACGACTTCGCCTCGCTCCACCTGGAAGCTGACGTCGGTCAGGGCCTGGATAGCCCCGAAATTCTTGGAGACGTGGCGAACCTCAAGCACCGGCATCGCGGTCCTCCCGGGACAACATTTTATCGGTCTTGTCCCTGGTCTATGCACAGCAGCTAATCAGCGAAACGTATTCAACACAATCATTTATTAGGTCAGGCATTTATTAGGTCAGGCCTCCCGGCAGTGACACGCGTCGTCTTAGGCCGTGACCTTGTAGCTGCTGCAGAACACCGAGGGCTCGGCCGGTCCTCAAGACAATCACCAGGCGATCCTCAGGCTTGCGCCGCTTCATATCCGTTTCGGGTGAAATGAGCAGGCATTTTGCGAGCGGTGCCAACGCCTCGGGTATGGAGCGCGGCAGAACACGGCTTTGCGTCATTCAAACACACGAGGACAGTGGCCAAGCCTGTCCCTAGCGTGCGTCGGCCAGAGCGCACGTCAGGAGATGAACCCGCATTCGGGGGAGGCGAGGGTCAAGTATTGAAAATCCGCTCCTTGCCGGCGCTGCACGAGAGGGATATTCGGTCATGAATTTCAAAGGTTTGATCAAGCGTGCCGAGACAGTGGAGAGAGCGTTCAAGGAGCTCGAAACCGATTTGGCGGATGCGTTTAGCGAATGTCTCAATGTGGACGATCAGTCGCCGTTGAACGACGTCACTGTGCCGGATGAGACGGTATCGGATGAGAATCTCGCGGCAACGGATGACAGCTCGCAACTCGAAGCCAATGCGGACGCCTTCGAGACCGCACGACGGCTGTCCCCCCATACGCAAACCCGGCTGGCTGCCTTAAATGCGGTCGATGGGCTCTTTCACGACGCGCAGGAGTATCTGGGGGAGATCAATGCGAAACTGTCGGAGATCGCGACCTCGCATCATCTGACGGGCGAATTCCTGAAACTGCTCCACGGCGACATTCTTCGCGCCAACGAATTGGAACTGGCAAATACCGGCCTGACCGCGCAGCAAAGGGTGCTGTCCGAACAGCTCCACGATGCAACCAGAAAGCAGCGCGAGCGCGACAGCGCTATCGAGGCCCTGCAGCAGCACGAGGCGAGCCTGGTCGAGGACAAGGAAGCACTTCGCGGCGCGCTGGCTGCGGCAAGGCTAGAACTCGTCGTCGCAGGCAATGCGAGCGCAAAACGCGAGGCCGAGTTCGGCGAGCTTGTCAAAACACTCTCGGCCAGAGCCGTCGAGGCCAACAGACGCTCGCGCGAGAACGAGATGCTGCGGGAGAAACATGTCAGCCTGTCGATCGACCTCGACAAGGCGCTGAAACGGGAGGCCGAGGCCCGGCACAGGCTGGACGAACTCTCGACCGTCCATGCCAATGATGCCGCGCAGGTTTCGGAACTGCTGGCCGCGCTTGGCAAGAGCGAGAAAGAGGAGATGCGGCTGCAGAAATCGCTCGATATGGCGCAGGCAAAGCTATCGGAAATAACGGAAGCGGCCCGCATCAGGGACGGTGACAGGGAAGCCGAACTTGCACGCAGTGTCGCGGAGATGACCGGCTTGCGTTCTGAAATCGAGGATCTTCGATCGCGACTGGAGGCCGCCTCCAACCACAACAGCGAAGCCGCCAGCGAGATCGCCAGGCTCAAAGCCCAAGCGAGCGACGCGGTGGCGGAAAAGCAAATTGTCGAGCAAAAATTGTCCGCCCTCACGAAGGAGAGCGAAAACGACAAGATGAACCTTTCCGCAATCAGCGCGAATTTTTCGCAGCTTTCCCTGCAGCAGGCATCCGAACAGATACAGTTCGACGTCCAGCGGCAGGAATGCGAGGATCTGCGAGCCGAAGTCGCGTCGCTTCAAGCCCGGGTCAAGGAACTATTGCCCTATGAGCGGCTCCACAAGGTCACCAACGCCAGACCGCGTGAAGACGGCGTGGTCGAGATCACCGCCGCGGTGGCGGAGAAGGCCCGCGCCAGCAGGCGGCGCCTTCGCCTGCGCGCTGCATCCTAGCTCAGGCGCAGCTGTCTGAATTTCGACTGGTGCGAAGCGGACATCCGTCAATGGATGGTGGGTCGAGCGTGAGGCTGGCCTTCCCTGCGTTGGCCTGCGATAGTGCACGCCGGGGAGGCGGAGGGGGCTGAGCATGCGGCTATTCACAAACCGGAATCACCTCCGGTGGAGGATATTGGCCTTCATCGCCCTTATTACGCTTTCGCCGAAAGCGGCGTCGGCCGACACCATTACGCCCGACCGGATCGCCGCGGCCATTGCGAAGCTCGAATTACTGGCCGAAGGCGTCGTCGCGGATGGTAGCGTGCCCGGTCTGGCCATCGGCGTCGTGCATGGCGACGAGGTGATCTTCCTCAAGGGGTTCGGGCATCGCGAAGCCGGAAAACCGGAGACCGTCGATGCTGACACGGTTTTCCAGATTGCCTCGCTCTCCAAGCCGGTCTCCGCCACCGTCGTGGCGGCGCTGGTCAGCGACGGGATCGCTTCGTGGGATTCCAAGATCGCCGACCTCGATCCGGCTTTCCGGCTCGCTCAGCCCTATCCGACCAGCGAACTCACGGTCCGCGACCTGTTTGCGCACCGCAGCGGGCTTCCCGGCACCGCTGGCGACGACCTCGAGGATATCGGCTATGACCGCGCGGAGATCCTGCGCCGGCTGCGGTTCGTGTCGCCGTCATCGAGCTTTCGTGCGGGCTATTCCTACAGTAATTTCGGACTGACCGAGGGTGCCGTCGCGGCCGCGAAGCCGACGGGTAAATCATGGGAAGAGGTCTCCGAAGAGAAGCTCTACCGTCCGCTTGGAATGGCCTCGACCAGCTCGCGTCATTCGGACTTCATCAAACACGCCAACCGCGCCGAGCTCCACGCCAAAATCGATGGCGCCTGGACCGCGAAGGTCCAGCGCTATCCGGATGCGCAGGCGCCAGCAGGCGGCGTCAGTTCCACCGCACGCGACCTCTCGCAATGGATGCGCCTTGTGCTCGGCAACGGGGTCCATGCCGGCAAGAGACTCATTGCCGCCGATGCGCTGGACCAGACACATATTCCCTTGACGGCTCGCGGCAAGAATCCCGTCTCCGGAGGCGAGGCCTTCTACGGCCTCGGCTGGAATATTGAATTCGGCCGGCACGGGCTGATCTGGGGTCACGCGGGCGCCTTCAGCACCGGCGCACGCAGCCTGGTGATGCTCTTCCCCGAGGAGAAGCTTGGCATCGTCGTCGTCGCCAACGCCTTTCCGACAGGCGTGCCGGAGGGGCTGTCCGACAGCTTCGCCGATCTCGTTTTCGACGGAACGCTGGGGAAGGATAAGGTAAAGGCATGGAATAATATCTATGCGAGCATGTTCGGCCCGGTGATTGCGGCGGCCAAGGCCACCTATGCCGCGCCGCCCTCTCCAGCAAGTCCAGCCGAGCCGGCTAGTGCCTATGCAGGCCGTTACTTCAGCGATTTCTTCGGCGATGCTATTGTATCGGGCGAAGGAGACACTCTTGTCCTCAAGGTCGGGCCTGCCGGCGCGCGGTCCTATTCGCTGAAGCATTTCGACCGCGACCTCTTCGTGACCTTCCCCGATGCCGAGATGCCGGACAGGCCCTCGGCCGTCAGCTTTGCCGTCGGCCCCGACGGCAAGGCGTCGGCCATCACCGTCGAATTTCTCGACGACAATCATCTCGGCACGCTGCAACGCGTGGGAGATTAGAGCACTTCCAGGAAAGTCCGGAGCGGCTTTCCGTCCATAATTGCGTAAAAACAGATATTTGGAGCGGGTCAGCGACTATCAAAAGCTGAACCGCTTTAGGTCAAAATTCAATCAGCGGGCTGCCGCCAACAGCCGAGATGGTCAAAAAGCAGTCAAGCTTATTATGGTAGGAATCGCCGATAGCGGATTCGACAAATCATGCAAAGACCGACTAACGAGACCAGTCGGCTTTCGTCCCAAATTGGAGACCAGCAGGTGGCCTGGGTGCAGAATTGGGTCTGGCTAGTTAATTGGAACCCGCTGATCGATGAACTCGGTCACATGGCTGGCGAGGCCCTTGATGTCGGATTGCGTAGGATTCTCGAAGACGAGCTCAAAGAAACCGATACAGATGCATCTCCACAGCGATGGGCATCGTGCCATTTCGATGGTCCCCGACCGATTGCCGCTTTGTTCGGAATTGATCAAGGAACAGACATTTTACTCGTTCGGATCGAGGTGCCAGACAACCTTTCTGTACGCGCCGAGACAACACTTGATCTGATGAAGTCATACGCGTTTGTGGCGCTTGACGGATCGTCCGCAATGGGGTCGAACCTGGTCGTTGAGTGTTTGGCGCGTTCTCAACTCAAAGGCGCCGGGCCGAACTGGAGCAGTTTGAAGCAATCGCCGCTTCCTGACTTCAACTGCGTCAGAAAGGGTTTCGACCGGTCGAGCCATTCCTGGTGCGATCTGGCATCGGCTTCGATTTCATTGGCCGGTGCAAGCTTGACGAAGCCGCGCCCCGTGCTGAAAAGCCAGCACGCGCGGGCGAGAAACCGCCTGCTGCGCTGGCGCAGGAGGTCGGCATCATAAAAGACGTCGAGCACCTCCTGCTTGATCTTCCGTTCCTTTTCGGGATTGGCGATCGCAACCTCGATCGGCTCGCCGCCGATTGCATCCTGCAGGTCCTTGTAATCCAGAGCGATCTGGGTAGTGGCATATTTGATGTCGCTCTCGTCCCGGACGATGTTGAACCATAGCGTTGGGTTGAGCTCGTTGACAACGAACGATGCTTCGAAATCGCGTGACAGATTGAGAATATCGAACCCCTGAACATCGACGTCGCGCTCGACCAGAAGGATCTGCGAAACCTGCTTGGCGAGCCCCGTTCCCTGGGCGCTGACAGCGGCGTTGTCACCGCCGTGTTCCGGACTGGCATAGGCACCGCCATCATCCAGCAGCGCGTCGAATTCGCCGAGGGCCTCCACGACAGCGCTGCCGCGGGCAACACGCGCCGCCAGTTTGGCGAGAACCTGCTGGAGCTCCGTTTCGCGTTTGCGCTGGTCCTGATAATTCTGCTGGAAAAAGAAGATGAACAGGGACACGCCAATCCCGATCAGGATCACGCCCAGCTGCGAAAAGATATTGCGATAATATTCCAGCAGCTTTTCACGATGGCGTACGTCGTCACGCACACTGTGCGCCACGCGAAGATTGACGATCAGCGAAACGACCAGGAGCCCGGCGCCGACCAGGATCAGGCCACCGATCAGCAGGTAGCCATGTCGTGAGTTGAAGTCCATTGCTTTGCCGCGCTCCCGAAACCCCAGACAGCGCAGACTAATACCATTCCGCCTCAACACCTACGATCATCCCCACCATTCGGCCACTGTTCTTACAGCCAGGACTATGCTCGCCATCCGCCTCGTTTCGTGGCGGTCTTCTCGCAGCCGGATTCAGGCCGCGTGCTTGGAACCAATGACGGGCGAGACTGTTCAGCTATGACTTTGATACGACGCCGACGTGCCCGGCCGGCTGGGCATGCGGCGATCTTGAGGAGTTCTCATCATGAAGATTTCGTCCAGATTTCGTTCAGTCGCAGTTGCCGTCATCGCTGCGGCGGCAGTTAGCTTTGCCAGCGTCGCGCATGCCGACAGCGGTACGATCCGCTTCGCCGTCTACAAGGCGGCCTTCTTCATCGGCGGCTCCGGAGGCGAGGGCACACTGACCTTCCATGGTCGCCGATATCCCATCTCGGTCGGCGGCATCTCGGGCGGCCTCGCCTTCGGCGCCTCCAAGACCTATTTCAAAGGTACCGTGCGCCACATACGCCGCGCCCGGGATGTGACGGGGGTGTACGGTGCAGCGGGCGGTGGCGGCGCGCTCGGCAAAGGAGCCCAGGTGATCGTCATGACCAATGACAAGGGTGCCCAACTCGAACTCACGGGCAGGCAGGTAGGCCTGCAAGTCAATGCCGATCTCAGCGGTATGAGCATCTCGCTGAAATAAGGACAGTCACTGCATTCGTTATTCCTTGGATGGGCCGGATTTGGCCGCTCCAAACCGCAACCCATCCATCAGCAGCGACACCAATCGGCGCGAGCGGTCGCGCCAGTCCTTGGTGTCCGGGGCCGAATAGATGCCGCCCAGCGCATGCAGCACGTCGGAGGCATCGACATCGCCGCGGATCGAGCCGTCGGCGACCGCAGCATCGATCAGCCGCCGCAAGGCGAGCGTCACCCTGCCGGAAACGTCGGAGAACAGGGTTGAGTTGGTCGTGAGCAGGATGCGCAGGCTTGTCGACAGCCCGCGCTTGGTGGCGATGTAGTCGACGAAGCGCTGCATCCATTGTTCGAGCGCCATGTCGGGCGCATGATCGCGGGCGAGTTCGTCGGCCGCCTGGCACAGTCCTTCCACTTCGCGCCGATAAACCACCTCGACCAGGTGCTCGCGGGTTGGGAAATGCCGGTAGAGCGTGCCGATGCCGACGCCGGCCTGGCGCGCAATCTCCTCCAGCGAGGCATCGACGCCTTGCGCGGCAAAGGCTTTTGCCGCGACCTCGACCAGAGCATCGCGGTTGCGCTGCGCGTCGGCGCGCAGCGGCTTTGCAACGGCGGCTTCGGTTTTGTCTCCAGAAATGACGGGCGGCTCCGCGGCCAATTTTTTCTCCAGTGCTGATCCGAAGCATACCCGGATAGGCAGGCCCCGTTTCAAGAACGCAGACGCTTCCACCTTCGTTACGTCTCCGGCAAATATAATCGCAAGTAAACATAATCACAGGATCGAATCTGGGCCGGCGTTCCGGCAGGCGAGGCATCTTGCCCGCCTCCGGTGCACGGCCCGTGGATGACGTCCGGTGGATGACGACGGAGGATATTTCCTCGCGGCCGGCACTCGTCATCTGTTCGGCCGATGCCGTGGGGCAAAAATGAGCCCATGTTGAGCACGATCCCCTCAGGATCATTGGACTGTCCTGCCCCTACAGACAGTTCAGAGAGCACCACCGGCTTGGGCCGGTGGTGCTTTTTTATCTCCAGACATGACGGCCGGCTGCCCTGCCAATTTCCTCCAATTTTGATCATTTTCGATCCGGGGCTTGAACAGGGCGGAGCAGGCCCTTAGGTAACAAACGGAGGCGCCTCCGATTGTGGAGCGCCTTTCTCATGTAATCACGGGATCGGGTATGTCACGTCTTTCGACCTCCCAAGTCGCAGCCCCGGAGCTCGCGCCAAGTCGAACCGACCCCCTCTGCCCTGCCGGGCACTTCCCCCAAGGGGAAGATAGCCTTCACCTAGCCATAAGCTGACCTTGCCGCTCGCCGGCCGGGCACCAGATCATCCCCTCCCGCGTCAAGCAACTGGAGCCAGACGCCCCATGACAAGCAAAACCCGAACTCCAATCCAACTTCGAATCAACGGACATCGACATGAGCTGGAGGTCGAACCGCGCGTTACCCTGCTCGACGCCTTGCGCGACCATCTCGGGCTGACCGGCACCAAGAAGGGCTGCGACCAGGGCCAGTGCGGCGCCTGCACCGTTCATATCGACGGCCAGCGCGTGCTGGCCTGCCTGACGCTTGCCACTCAGGCTGAAAGCAGGGACATCACCACCATCGAAGGGCTTGCCGGGGAGGATGGCACGCTGCATGCGGTGCAGGCCGCCTTCCTCGAACAGGATGCCTTCCAGTGCGGCTATTGCACGCCGGGCCAGATCATGTCGGCGGTCGCCTGCATTCGCGAAGGCCATGCCGGCTCGGATGAGGAGATCCGCGAATACATGGCCGGCAATCTCTGCCGCTGCGGCGCCTATCCGCATATCGTCGCCGCCGTGCGCCAGGCGGCCATGGAGGCCGCGTCATGAGGGACTTTTCGTATCTCCGCGCCGGCTCCGTCGATGCAGCCCGTGAGGCAGCAGCACTTCCCGGCGCCATGCTTCTGGCCGGCGGCACGACGCTTGTCGATCTCGCGAAATGCGGCGTTGCCGAACCCGAGACCGTGGTCGACATCACCCATCTCAAAGGACTGGACACGATTGCCGTTGATGACCGGGGCGCCACGATCGGCGCGCTGGCCAGGATGAGCCGCGTCGCCGACCATGCCGATATCAAGAGCCGGTTCCCCGCAGTCTCGGAAGCATTGTGGCAGGCGGCATCGGCGCAGCTGCGCAACATGGCGACGATCGGCGGCAATCTGATGCAGCGTACACGCTGCCCCTATTTCCGCGATCCGGCAAATTTCCCCGCCTGCAACAAGCGCTCGCCCGGCAGCGGCTGCTCGGCGATTGGCGGGGTCACCCGCGGCCATGCCGTGCTCGGCACCAGCGAGGCCTGCGTCGCCACCTATCCCGGCGACCTGGCGGTTGCACTCGTCGCCTTCGACGCGATCGTCCATCTCGGCGACCGTCAGATCGCCGTCGATGATTTTTTCCTGTTGCCGGGCAGCACACCCGAAAGGGAACATGCGATCGAGCCCGGCGAGATGATCACCGCGATCGGCATTCCCGCTTCGGCGGCCGCCCGCCGCTCGACCTATCTCAAGGTCCGCGACCGCCAGTCCTATGAATTCGCCGCGGCAAGTGCCGCGGTCGGCATCGAATTCGAGGCCGACGGAAGGACGATCCGCGATCTGCGCGTCGCGCTTGGCGGCGTCGCCACCAAGCCATGGCGCGCCCTTGCCGTCGAAGAGGCGCTGAAAGGCAAAGTGCTCGAGCCGGAGGTCGTCAGGCAAGCCAGCCTGCTCGCCGTCGAGGGCGCCGTCGACCATGGCGCCAACCACTACAAGATCGAACTGGCGCCGCGCGTCGTCGCCCGCGCCATCCTCAAAATGGGAGAAACGGCATGACCGTTCACGAGTTGAGAACAAGACCCGGCGATGCCAAACGCGGCGACGCTTCGGACGGTGCCGTCCTCGCCGACCAGGTCGGCGGCCGGCTGTCGCGCGTCGACGGCCCGGCCAAGATCACCGGTGCCGCCAAATACGCCGTCGAGCAGCAGCTCGAGGGGCTTACCCATGCGGTGCTGGTCGAGAGCACCATTGCCGCCGGCCGGGTGCGTTCGATCGACACGGCCGCGGCCAAGGCGTCGCCCGGCGTGCTGCTGGTGCTGACGCCCGACAATATCCTGCCGCTGAGAACCGCAACGGACTGGCTGGGCACGCCGCCGCCGGACGTCGCTTATTGCCCGCTGGCGCGCGACATCACCTTCAGCGGCCAGCATGTCGCGGCGGTGGTGGCCGAGAGTTTCGAGCAGGCGGTCGCCGCCGCGGCGCTGGTCAAGATCGCCTATGACGAGGCGCCGGCGATCGTCGACCTCAGCGATCCAAAGGCCGGCGACGGCATCCCCGTCGATGCGATGACCAAGGAATGGGGCGAGGCGGAGACAGCGTTCGCCTCGGCTCCGGTCAGGATCTGCAACGCCTACAACACGCCGCGCGAATACCAGGCGCCGATGGAGCCGCATGGCCTGATCGCAAAGTGGCAGGGCGACCAGCTGACGGTCTGGGAGCCGAGCCAATGGCTCGACGGCATGGCGCGGACCTATGCCGAATGGTTCGGCGTGCCGTTCGAGAATGTACGACTGGTCTCGCCTTATATTGGCGGCGGCTTCGGCTCCAAGGCGTTTGCCTATGGCTACGGCGCTGTAGCGGCAGTCGCCGCGAAAATGCTGGGACGGCCGGTGAAGCTGGCGGTCACCAGGCCGCAGACCTTCACCGCCTATGGCGGACGGGCGGCGACGCGCCAGACCGTGGCGCTCGGCGCCAACGCGGAGGGCCAGATCCAGTCGATCGTGCATCGCGGCGTCAACGAGACCTCGGTCGACGGCATGTGGGTCGAGCCGCTCGGCTCGGTCACCTCGGTCATGTACGCGACGCCGAATTTCTCGTCGCGGCAGAACGTCGTGCGGGTCAACACGGTGGTGCCGGGGGCATTGCGCGCGCCGGGCGAGAACCCGAGCGCCTTCGGCATCGAAAGCGCCATCGACGAGCTCGCCTATGAGGTCGGTATCGATCCGCTGGAAATCCGGCTCAGGAATTATGCCGAGCAGGATCCGCATGCGAAGAAGCCGTGGTCGACACGGCAGCTGCGTGAGGCCTTCGCGGCCGGCGCCGAAGCCTTTGGCTGGTCGAAGCGGAACCCCCGGCCGCGTTCGATGCGCGACGGCAACCAGCTGATCGGCTGGGGTGTCGCGGCAGGCACCTATCCGGTGCGGCGCGCCTATGGCGAGGCGGTCGTGCGCATTCTCGCCGACGGCTCGGTCGAGGTCGAAAGCTCATCGATCGACATGGGGCAGGGCACCTACACGATCCTGGCGCAGACCGCCGCCGAGGTGGTGGGCGTGCCGGCGGAAAACGTCGTCGTCAAGCTTGGCGATTCCCGCTATGCCCGTGCCGGCGTCACCGGCGGTTCGCGGCTGGCCGGGGTGATGACCGGCGCCGTCCACAAGGCGGCGAGTGCCGCGCTCGACCAGCTGATCGGGCTCGCCATCAGCGATCCGGCTTCGCCGTTCCATGCGCTGCAGGCCAACACGCTCGTCGTCGCCAATGGCCGCATCGCCTCGCCGCGCGGCAACGGCCCTGAAGTTTCCATCGCCGAACTGCTCAGGAGCGTCGGGCGCGAGCATATCGAGGCGAAGGGCGACACCATGCCGGCCAATTCGACGGTCGAGGACCGCTACAAGAACTACACCACCATAGCCATGGCGCTGCCACACACCGAGGGCGACTATTCCCGCCACAGCTGGTGCGCGCATTTCATCGAAGTCCGTGTCGACGAGGACTTTGGCACGGT
Organism: Mesorhizobium sp. M1227; assembly: GCF_040318315.1. Taxonomy (NCBI): domain Bacteria; kingdom Pseudomonadati; phylum Pseudomonadota; class Alphaproteobacteria; order Hyphomicrobiales; family Phyllobacteriaceae; genus Mesorhizobium; species Mesorhizobium sp. M1227. Next base: position 11,020 of record NZ_JAMYLZ010000017.1, on the reverse strand, counting down.
TCGCGTCTCCCGCGTGGTGTCGGCGCTGGATTCGGGCCGGCTCTACAATCCCAAGCTCGCCGAAAGCCAATGGAAGGGCGGCATCATCATGGGCATCGGCCAGGCGCTGCTCGAGGAGGGCATCGTCGACCGCCGGCATGGGCGCATCGTCAACGACAATTTCGCCGACTATCTCATCGCCACCAATGCCGACATTCCCGACATCGAGGTGATCTCGGTCGGTATTCCCGATCCGCATTCCTCGGCGCTTGGCGGCAAGGGGGTCGGCGAGCTGGGCATTGTCGGCGTGGCGCCGGCGATCGCCAACGCGGTATTCCACGCCACCGGGAAAAGGGTGCGGGACCTGCCGATCACGCTGGAGAAGCTGATTTAGGCGGAGGTTGGGACTGTCGGCGCATTGGCGATTGTCAAAAGCCGAGGTGACGACCGATCTCCCCACGAGAGGGGAGATCGGCAGCTTCAACGCTCTGCCTTTTTCAGGCTCACCACGACAGACTGAACGCGAGCTTGCCGAAATGCCGGCCGCCGGCTGCCATGTGGGCGTAGGCCTCGGTCGCCTGGTGCTGGCTGTAGACAGTGTCGATGACCGGATCGATACGGGCGGCGCCGATGGCGCGCGCCGCGTCGCACAGATCGGATACCGAACCGGTGTTGTTGCCCACAACCTTGAGTGCCTTGATGATGATCGGCAGCAGGTTCGTGGTGGCCTCGGCGCCGGTGACGAAGCCGATGGCGAACACCGTGCCGCCGGGCGCCGCGGCATTGATGGAGCGGGCGAAGGTGGCCGAGCCGCCGGTTTCGACGATCAGATCGGCGCCGAGGCCGTCGGTCAACTCGAGCACCTTGGCGTCCCAGTCCGGCGTCTCACGATAATTTATGAGATGATCCGCACCCAAGGCCTTGGCGCGGGCCAGCTTTTCGTCAGACGACGAGGTGATGATGACCGTGGCGCCGGCTGCCTTGGCCAGCTGCAGGGTCAGGATCGAGACACCGCCGGTACCGAGCAGGACGACGACCGACCCCGGCCCGGCATCGGCGGCGCGAAGCGCATTCCACGCGGTGGTGCCGGCGATCGGCAGCGTCGCTGCCGCTTCGAAGGACAGATGCGCCGGCATCGGCACGACGGCATTGGCCGGCAGCGCGACATATTCGGCGAGCGAGCCGGGCAGTGTCAGCCCGCGCATCTCTCTGGTCTCATAAGGCCGCGGACGGCCGCCGATCCAGCGCGGTTTTGCATGGGCGATGACGCGGTCGTTGATGGCGAGCCTCGACACGCCCTCGCCGATGCCGACGATCTCGCCGGCGCCGTCGACGACGGGAATGAGCGGAAAGCTCGGACCTGGATAGTTGCCGCTCGCTATCGCGACATCGACAAAATTGAGGCTTGCGGCGCGCAGGCGGATCAGCACTTCGCCGCGTTGCGGTTCAGGCGTGGGAACGGTGGCCGCGCGAAACGCGTCCAGTCTCGGGGCAGTCAGTTCGATCGCTTTCATGTCTCACTCCGGTTGATGGCCGATTGACGGGCCGGGATTGAGTGAAACTAGCTGCTGCGCTATTGGTATATAATCCTTGGCTTTTACATTTGAGCTCTGCACCTGATGCAGCAATCGCACGAACCGGCAGCATTGGTCGAAATGGCCGCCTTCGCGGCAATCGCTGAAGCACGCTCCTTCACCAGGGCGGCTGCTCGCATCGGCCGCGACGCGACGATCCTGTCGCGGCGCCTTGCCTCGCTGGAAGAGCGGTTGGGCGTGCGCCTGCTGCACCGGACGACACGAAGCGTGTCGCTGACCGAGGCGGGTTCGGAATTTCTCATCCGGGTCCGCGCCATCCTGGCTGCGGTCGACGAGGCCGAGGCTGTCGCGTCGGCGCATGCCGGCGGCGGGCCGCGCGGCGTGCTGCGGCTGGCGCTGCCCGGCTCGTTCGGGCGCATGTGGATCGGCCCGCTGCTGCCCCAGTTTCTCGCCGAATTTCCCGACGTTCGTATCGAGGCCGAGTTCTCCAACCGCTTCGTCGATCTCGTCGCCGAGAATTTCGATGTCGCCGTGCGTCTCGGCGCGCTGGAGGATTCGCGGCTGGTGGCGCGCAAGGTCGCTACACGGCGGCGGCTGCTGTGCGCCGCGCCGTCCTACCTCGCCCGCCGGGGCACGCCGACTGCGCCGGAGGCGCTGCTGGAACACAGCTGCCTGGGCTTCTCGGGTTTCCAGACCTTTCCGGCCTGGGAGATGACCGACAGTTCGGGTCGCCGCATCAGTATCGAGGTCTCCGGGCCGCTGGTCACCGACGACGCCGAGGTGCTGGTCGAAGCCGCCGTGCAAGGCGTCGGACTGATGATGAGCACGGATTGGCTGGTCGGACGCGAGCTCGCCGACGGCCGTCTGGTACCAGTGCTGGAGGACTGGACGCTTGCCGACGAGGGCGCTGTCTATGTCGTCATGCCTTCGGCCAAGGGGCAAGCCGCCAAGACACGTGCCTTCGCCGACTGGATCGGCAAACGCTTTGCGCCGGTCCCGCCGTGGCGGAGGTGAGGGTGCTGATCTCCCCTCGAGGGGGAGATTATGCGCTCAGCCGCCTCCGCCTCCACCACCCTGCTTGATGAAATGACCGAGCAGATCCATCGGCACCGGAAACACGACCGTCGACGAGCGTTCACCGGCGATGTCATGGAGAGCCTCGAAATAGCGTAGCTGCATGGCCTGCGGTGCTTCGGCCAGCATCTTGCCGGCCTCGACGAGCTTTGCCGCCGCCTGCTGTTCGCCGTCGGCATTGATCACTTTCGCACGCCGCAGCCGTTCCGCCTCGGCCTGCTTGGCGATGGCGCGGACCATGTTCTCGTTGAGGTCGACATGCTTGATCTCGACATCGGAGACCTTGATGCCCCAGGCATCGGTGCGCTGGTCGAGAATCTCCTGGATATCGCTGTTGAGCTTGTCACGTTCGGCCAGCATTTCATCGAGCTCATGCTTGCCGAGCACCGAGCGCAACGTGGTCTGTGCCAGCTGGTTGGTGGCGGTCATGAAGTCTTCAACCTGGATCACCGCCCGCTCGGCGTCGACGATACGAAAATACAGCACCGCGTTGACCTTCACCGAGACGTTGTCGCGCGAGATCACGTCCTGCGGCGGGACGTCCTGGACCACCACTCGCAGATCGACCTTCACCATCTGCTGCACGAAGGGGATGAGGATGATAAGGCCGGGGCCCTTGACCCCGGTGAAGCGGCCGAGCGTGAAGACCACGCCGCGCTCATATTCCCGCAGGATGCGAATGGCCGCGGATAGGAACATGACCACGACGAGCGCTGCTGCCAGATAGGCCACATAACCGATGATCATTGCCTTGCTCCATCGCTTCTCACATTGCGGCGCCGTATCGTCAGCACAAGATCCCTGACATCGGCCACCTCGACGCTGTCGCCCACTGCAAGCGGTTCGTCGGCTTTTGCCCGCCAGCGCTCGCCCCGGGCGAGCACGTGGCCCTCGCTGCCCTGCCAGTCGAGGACCTCCGCCGGCAGCCCCTGCATGGCCTGTGCGCCAACACGCGGAACGTTCTTGCGGGCCGCCCACAGATAGCTGCCGGTCAACAGCGCCAGGCCGAGCGTCAGGACGGCGGCGGTGCCGATAACGGCCCACGACATCTCGAAGCCGGGCCCCTCGATCCTGAGCAACATTGCAGCGCCCAGCAGAAACGCAGCCACGCCTCCCAGCCCAAGGACCACAGTCGGGTTCAAGGCTTCGACGACCAGGAAGATGATGCCAAGCAGCATCAAGGCAAGGCCGGCATAGCTGATCGGCAGGAGATTGAGCGCATAGAGTCCGAGCAGAAGGCAAATCGTGCCGATCACGCCGGGCGCGACCGCGCCCGGGCTCGTGAATTCGAAGACGAGGCCATAGACGCCGACCAGCATCAGGATGACGGCGATGTTCGGGTCCGTGATCACGGCGAGAAGCCGGATGAGCCAGCCTGGCTCGAGCGTTTCGACCGGCAGCCCTTTCGTCGCCAATGCCTCTTTTTTGCCGGCGATCTCGACGGTCCGGCCGTCGGCCAGTTGAAGCAGTTCGGTGGTGTCACGGGCGACGAAGTCGATGACATGCTGCTGCAGCGCAGCGCCGGCCGACAGGCTGGCCGCCTCGCGCACGGCCTTTTCTCCCCATTCGGCATTGCGCCCGCGCAATTCAGCCAGGCTGCGGATCAGGGCAACGGCATCGTTCGTCGCCTTGGCGATCATCGCATCGCCCGCGGGTGCGTTCTTCTTGTCCTTGTCCGCCTCCGGGCCATCGTTCTTGCCGCCGGGAAACGATGGCAGCGGCCCGCCCATCTCGATCGGCGTTGCCGCGCCCAGATTGGTGCCGGGCGCCATCGCCGCCAGATGGGTGGCGTAGAGGATGTAGGTTCCGGCGCTCGCCGCGTGCCCGCCGGCGGGCGCGACATAGCCGATGACGGGAACCGGCGAGGCGAGAATGCCGGCGATCATCTCGCGCATGCTGGTGACCAGCCCGCCGGGCGTGTCCATCTGCAGGATGAGAGCCTGGGCATTTCGGTCCGCGGCCACCGCCAGTGCTTCCTCGAGCTGCCTGGCACTCGCCGGACCGATGGCGCCGTCTATCTCGACGCGCAACACAATTTTCTCCCGGCCGTCCGCCTCTCCGGTTGCGGAAGAGGGACAAACGGCCGCAACAGCCACGAAAGCCGCGGCAAGCAGGACCGCACGCGCGAGTTTCACGCTCAAAGCTCCACATCTAGGAATATGGGCTGGATTTTGCCGAAATCCATGACGCGGCGCGCGGCGGGTGACGCATCGCACGGTCCTGCTGAATGTCGGCCTGCTCAGCGGCGGCTACGGCACCGAGGAGCTCCGCCAATCGGGCGCGTTTCGCGTCTATGAAGATTCCGACGACATGCCGACGAAGTCGGCGGCCGCACATGAAGGCGACCGGCGCGCTGTCGCCGTCATTCGATCACACCTATGTTTTGCGCATTGGAGCCATCTCTGGCGGGCTTCTATTGCGCGGCGTCCTCCTGGATTGTCTGTTCCTGGATTCGGGCGGGTGCCCCGAGACACTGATCGTAGCCGATGGTGCAATTATTCAGACATTCGTTGCGCCCCTTGATGGACTTGACGCTGTTGTAGTCGATCGGCACAGCCTGGCATTTCTTCTGGCACGCCTGGTCCTTCTCGGCGCAATTCGTGCCGTGGCCCTTGGGGTACTTCTTCGTCGTCGCTTCAGCGTTCAATGGCATGACGGCCAGCAGCGCCAGCAGCGTCGGTATCAGTCGGAGCATACGCATGGATCCTCCCTTGCGCGTTAGACGCTCTACACTTGGAGGCAATGTTAGCGCGCCACTTCCGCTGGCCGCATCACCCGAGCGGGGGATGGACGGCAGCGGGGCCGCCGCTAGCCCAGGCAATTTCCCCGTGATCGGTTCTGCTCGTCATCGCTCCGGCCGGCAACCGATCACAAAACGCGACGACGTTCAGGCAGTCATGTCGCGCGCTGGGCACGATCAGGCCGTCATAATCGAGGAAATGCGCGGCCTCGCCGATGTCTTGCGATCTCGGATATTCGGCGTGCTTTTCCTGATACGAAAGCTGCCCGTAGCGCGCGGTGTCGAGGCCAAGGGTCTGCAAGGCTGCCAGGTCGAGCAGTCTGAGCGTCCGGTCCAAAGCAAGATCGATCTCGAAGAGATTGTATCTGACACGCGAAGGGATCACTGGCTGCCCCCGCGTCAGGTGGAATCTCATCTCGCTCAAGGCACCTTCGCGCTCTTGCGAGGTGTAGAGCACGTCGAACGTTCCATCGTCCCAACGGCCGCCGGAGCTCGAGCACTGGATCGGGCTGCGGCCCTGGCGCACCACACGCCAAACCGTTCCGGAGTATTCGACCGGAACTATTGCCTCGATAGCGTCGATGAGCCGACTGTCTCGTCTCATCCGCCCGGCGATCGCCAATTACAGAAAGACCTCGTTCTCAAGCCGATCGATGACTTTGAGCACGTCGAGAGCACGGTCGTCGTGAATGAGATCTATCGCCCTTTCACCGTTCAATTGCGGGTGGCGAGCGTAAAGCCAGGTGCGGATATCGCTTGGCTCGTAGAATTCCTGCAGTCGGCCGACGATATAGTGCAGGTCCGATAGAATGAGCTCGCTGCGCGGCTGGGGCTTGATGTCGCCGGCCTTCCACCTCGAAACCGTGGCCTTGGACACGTCGGTGATGTTTGCAATGTCGGTTCCCTTGAGACCGCCAAACGTGCCCAATTCGTCCAGGAATCTGGGGACCGCCCGCAACGCCGTGCTCATGCTTTTCTCTCCGGCTGCCGAGCCACTTCGCGTCGGACCAGCCCTTCAATTGCGCTGTCGCATTTCGGTTTCACAAAAGGAAAATATGAAACAGGAATGTTAATGTCAATCACCCGTTCGGTGCGAAGGCCCCCTGGAGCCGCCGGCGGATGTGGCGGTTGCGGCCCTCGTCGAGCACGATCTCCAGCCAGGCGGTGCTGGTGCCGCTTCCACTCGATCGAAAATCTACCGCCTGAATTGCTACAGCGCCCTGTCGCCGGTAATGCCACGGGACAATTTGTTTTGTATAGTCCTTGATGCCACGTGGCCGACGATGGTTCGATGACTTTGGGAAGGGAAGATCATGCGAAGCGGATTGGCGAAATTCGTCGTGGCGGGTTGCGTCGCCGCTCAGGTCGTCCTGCAAGCGGCGCAGCCGGCGTTTGCCGCGCCGTGCGGCTGGACGGCGAAACTGGAGGAAGAGGAGGGCGGCAAAGTGCTGATGGCGTCGGTCTGCGGCGGATCGAATGGCGGCGCCCAGCTGACGCTGGCCTGTTTCGGCAAGCCGACGCTGAGCTATGATTTGGGCGACAGCGGTCCGCAACTGGAACCCGGCATCGCTTCGTTCGCGTTCAAGGCCGGCGGCAAGGCGGTGACCAAGACGCTTCAACTCGAAGAAATGTACAACACCTTCACCGTGGAATTGAGCAGCACCGACCCGCTGTTGGCCCTGCTGCGCTCCAAGGGCGAGGTCACGGTCGCCTCGGGCAAATATGGCGAGAACAGCTTTCCGCTTGCCGGCTCATCCGCCGCCATCGGCAAGGTGCTGGCCCAGTGCGGCAAAGCCAAGGCTTCTTCCGACAATGAAGATTGATGAACCCCTCACATTTCGATTTGAATCACGCGAGACGTTGGTCGCGAACATAGAGCGTGATCCTGCTGATCTCGATCCCTGGACAGGGCTTGTCGAGTTGGAGGCCGAGGAAAGCAGCCTGGACACCGCGGTGTCAGTTCTCTTGCGGGCAATTGATGCTGTATCCGACAGGGAACAGCTTTGGCGGGCAGCTGCCTGACTGTCGAGTCGCCGCCAGCAGTTCAGGCCTGAAGCAGCGCCTGCTCTTCCGCGCTCAGATGGCGTGCCTTGCCTTTGGCAAGGTCGCCGAGTTGCAGAGATCCGATCGCGATCCGCACCAGGCGCAGCACCTCGATATCATGGGCGGCGAGCAGCCGGCGGATATGGCGGTTGCGGCCCTCGTCGAGCACGATTTCCAGCCAGGCGGTGCTGGTGCCGCCGCGCAGCAACTCGATCGAGCGGGCCGCCAGCAATTCTCCGTCGACGGTCGCGCCGGCGCGCAAGCGCGCCAGCATGGCCTCGTCGGGCAGCGCGCCGATCTGCACGTGATAGGTCTTGGCGACATGCGAGGCGGGATCGAGCAGGCGCTGCGCGAAGCGCGTGTCGTTGGTCATCAACAGCAGGCCTTCGCTCGCCTTGTCGAGCCGGCCGACCGGCGAGACGAAAGGCAGGTCGAGGCCTGCCAGGCAGTCGTAGACGGTGCCGCGGTCCTGCGGGTCGTCGCGGGTGGTGACCAGCCCGCGCGGCTTGTTGAGCATCAGATAGACCTTGCGCTCGGCGGCGACGCGGCGGCCGTCGACCTCGATGCGATCGCGGCCTGGATCGACGCGCATCGAGCCGTTGCGCACGATCTTGCCGGCGACCCGCACGCGCCCCTCGGCAACCAGATGCTCGGCCTGCTTGCGCGAGCACAGGCCAAGCTTCGACAGCGCGCGACAGAGGCTGACGCCGGGAGGCTGGGCCCCGGGGGCAGGGCGTTGCCGGGCAATGTTCGGTCGCGGCGACATGATGTTGCCTGTGGATTCTTGTATACGAGCATCCCACTATAGCCGGCCGCCGGCTATGTCCACGGAAGGGAACTGCATATCGTTTGCGTCGTGCGCAGCGGCTGCGAGGACTTGCATGAAAACAGCCATTCGCCTTTGCCTGCTGCTCGCCTTCCTGCCGACATCGCCGGCGCATGCCGGCTGGCAGGCGGTCGAGAAGGTCGAGACCTATGCCATCTCAGGGCAATCCGGCCCGGAGCTCTATGCCTCGATCGGCGGGCGCGGGCCGCTGCTCGGCGAGCGCCGCGTCATCGCGCATACCAATTTCAAGCTGACCTGGGTAAGGGACTACCAGCCGCAAGGCGACGCCTGCGTGCTGGTGTCGGCGCAGCCGAAGCTGATCATCACCTACACCTTGCCGAAGCCGGCTGCGGGGCTGCCGGGCGCAATCCAGAAGAACTGGGAGGTTTTCGCAGCCGGCCTTGCCGCCCACGAGAAGGTGCACGGCGCCAGCATCGTCGACATGGTGCACAAGATCGAGGCGGCCACCATTGGCCTGACCGTCGCCGATGACCGTGGCTGCAGCAAGATCAGGATCGAAGTGACGAGACGGCTCGCCGGAATCTCGCAGGCACAACGGCAGGCTAGCCGCGATTTCGACCGGGTCGAATTCGGCCCGGGCGGCAAGCTGCGGCAGCTTGTGTTCACGCTGATGACCGGCGGATGACGCTGCGGGGGCGGCGCAGGGTACCACCTTGCGGCCTCACGCCTGCGCGGTCGGATAGAGCGTCAGGATGTTGACGTTGACCCTTGGCGGCTGGCTCACCGCATAAAGGATGGCGGCGGCGATGTCCTGGCTTTCCAGCTGCTCCATGTCGCCCAGCCTCTGCTCGACCGCCTGGCGCACATCGGCGCGCATATTCTGGGTGAACTCGGTCTTGACGGCGCCAGGCTCGATGCAGGTGACGCGGATGCCGTCCTTGCCGATCTCGCGGCGCAGCGATTCCGCCATCGCGCTCACCGCGTGCTTGGTGCCGGAATAAACCACCGAAGGGTGGATATAACGGCCGGTGCCGGACGAGACTACGACGATGTGGCCGGCGCCTTGCCGCTGCATCGACGGCAGTGCCGCATGGATCGGATAAAGCAGGCCCAGGATGTTGACGTCGACCATCCGGCGGTATTCTTCCGGCGTCGTGTTGCGGAACGGCGCGGCGACGCCGACCCCGGCAACCGCAAGCAGCATGTCGAGCCGGCCGTACTCCTGCTGGACCCGCTCGACCATCGCCGTGGCTTGCGCTTCGTCGGCGACATCGACGGCAATCGGCAGTGCCGCGCTGCCGGTCTCACGGATCCGCTTCGCCAGATGGTCCAGCCGCTCGGCGCGCCGCGCGGCAATCGCCAGCGTGGCGCCCTCGGCCGCCAGCGCCAAGGCGGTGGCCTCGCCGATGCCGGAAGAGGCGCCAGTCACCAAGGCGATCTTGCCGCTCAGTTTTCCTGTCTGCATTCTTTTTCTCCTGACGCTTTGGACCGGCCGTGAAGCTAGGGCGCGGACATTCTGGAACAATGCTGATCGAAAAACCGAATCCACCGTTAGGGTTTTGGCCCCAGCAAGCCCACGTCTGCGCACGAACGGGCCTTGACGCGACCGGAGGTGTTGCGTCTTGATACGGGGGCTGCGGGGCTTCGCATGAAAACAGCTGATCGACTACGTCTGCGGGTGGCTTGTTTGCATGCGACGCTTGCATGCACCCCCGCGATCCTCTCGCGACCGACAGGTCTGAACGCCAGATGAAGGTCCTCGTCGTCCATTGCCATCCCTGCGCCGACAGCTTCAGCGGCGCGGTGCGCGACACGGTGCTGGAGACGCTTGCCGAAAGCGGTCACCAGGTCCACCTGCTCGACCTCTATGCGACCGGCTTCGATCCGGTCATGCGCACGCAGGAATGGCGCGGTTACCACGACAAGGCGGCGAACCTGCAACCGGTGCACGAACATGCGCAGGAGCTGCTCTGGGCGGAGGCGGTCGTCTTCATCTATCCGACCTGGTGGTATGGCCTGCCGGCGATGCTGAAAGGCTGGCTGGAGCGTGTGCTGGTGCCGGGCTTCGCTTTCGAGATGCCGACGGCACGACGCGGCCCGCGGCCCAAATTGCGGCACATACGCCGGGTGATGGCAATGACCACATGTGGCGCCACGCCGCTGATGTCGTGGATCATGGGACAGCCCGGCCGGCGGACCCTGCTGCGCGGCTTCCGCTCCGTCTGCCATCCGCTGTGCCGGACCAAATTCCTGGCGCTCTACCGGATGGACAGCGTCTCGGCCGCCGGACGCCAGGCACATCTGCAGCGGGTCAGGAAAGCGGTTGCCGGTCTTGGCCGCGCTGATGCCGTTGCCGCCACGGTGCCTGGCTGATCAGCCGGGTGGGCCGTCGCCGGCGCGGGCAATCGCTTTGGACGGGCGATTGCGCCAGGTTGGTGTTGAAGACGGCCAATTATCGAAGTAGGCGCCGCCCCTCTGGCCCTGCCGGGCGTTTCTAAACGAAAAACCCGCCTCGGAGGCGGGTCGTTGGGAGCCAATTAGCACCACACCGAAATTAGTAGCATAGCTGCCGGCACAAAGCAAGAACAAAATACGCTGTAGCGATAGAAAATCCGAATTCCTGCTCGTCCGAGGTCGCTGCTCAGAACGATTGCAAACTCGTATTCCTTCGCCCCACTTGGCATCTCCCGCAGGGGCAGGGCAAATCGCATGTGGATTCTTACGAAGAAGGACCCCCACCCCTAACCCCTCCCCACAAGGGGCAGGGGAATCGCATATGGCGATTTTGGGGTTGAGTTTAGGCTGAGAAAGGATTCTTTGGAGAGGCAGTTGAGCGAAGGAGCGACTGCCATTTCCTGCCTT
>NZ_JAMYLZ010000016.1:0-118605 GCF_040318315.1 Mesorhizobium sp. M1227 | reverse complement strand
CTCCAGCCCTTCCTCCCTATAGCGGTTGAAGATCTTGTAGCCAGTCTTGCGCGAAATCCCGAAATCCCGGCACACATCGCTCATGCCTTCTCCCGCGAGAAGGTGGGCAACGAAACGTAGACGTTCCTCCATCACCGAACACTCTCTCCACGGCATCAACACCTCCGGCCAAAAGCCAAAAGTGTTACCCATGTGTCCGGTACAAAACGTCACCTATGTCTCAGGCCGCGCATCCAATTTCTTCAATTCTGCAGGCATGACGTCGAGTTTTCCGCTCGTCGGATTCTCGACTGCCTGGGTTTAACAGGCCGGTCCGGTTAGGGGAGAACCGCCGCTCTGCCCCATGCCGCGCGCCACCTCTCGCGTCGCTGAAATGCGACAGGTGCTGATCATGGCAACGATACCAAAGTACCGGTGACACTATTGCGTAATCAACAACCTGCCACAAAGCGAAGACTGTCACCCGCCGCGCAGCCGCGCTTCGTCGGGTTGATTTCTCCGCCCGAATATGATGCTTCTCCCGCCCATGAATAAACTATTTTCTGCGGTCCTCGCATGGATGATACTGGCTTGGCCGGCCAGCGCAATGGACAGCGCATTGCGCGCCGGTCTGCTGAAACTCGATCCGCAAACCCGGCTGGAGCAGCGATGCGACGCCGAAATTCTCGACCGGATTACCCGCGACGACCACAAATACAAAGCCGATCGTGTCGTCGCCTACGCTTTTGCGACGCCCGAAATGGGCGCCGATGCGATCAAGAGCCCGGGTGCTGCGTTTCGCAGCAAGGGACAGTGGTACCGGCTGAAATTCAAATGCGAAACAGCGCCGGACCATATGGAAGTCCTGCAGCTCCGCTATCGGATCGGTGATGAAATTCCGGAAAGCGACTGGCCCAAATACAATCTCTATAACTAGGCATTCGCGACCTGTGGCCGCATTTTGCCGGTGTTCGGGCCGATCGTCGCAAACTCTGTATATTGCCGCAATAACGGGCGGTTTGCCGACCTTGTTCCAACCAGTCCCTTGACGCGCAGGAACCATACACGTTAGGCCCTCCAGGCATTCGACGCGAACGGTCGGCCAACCAGCAAGGGACTTCCAGTCGATGGAAATTTTCACTGCCGCGGGCTTCTCTGCCCTGCTCCAGGTCATCGCCATCGACCTCGTGCTTGCAGGCGATAACGCCATCGTCATCGGCTTGGCCGCGGCGGGCTTGCCGGTCGAGCAGCGCAAGAGAGCGATTCTCATCGGCGTGGTGGCGGCGACGGTGCTGCGTATCGGTTTTGCTGCGATCACCGTCACCCTGTTACAGATTGTCGGCCTGCTGCTGGCCGGCGGCATCTTGCTGCTGTGGGTGTGCTGGAAAATGTATCGCGAGCTGCGCACGTCGTATGCCGACGAGGTGGAGGCGACCGAAGCGCTGTCCAATTCCGATATCAACAGCGATGATATGGTGGCCGGCAAGGCGCGCAAGAAGACCTTGGGTCAGGCGGCATTGCAGATCGTCATCGCCGACGTGTCGATGTCGCTCGACAACGTACTGGCGGTCGCCGGCGCGGCGCGCGATCACTTCCAGGTGCTGGTGATCGGCCTCGTCCTGTCGATCGCGCTGATGGGCCTTGCCGCGAGCTTTATCGCCAAGCTGCTGCACCGCCATCGCTGGATCGCCTACATCGGCCTTTTGATCATCTTCTATGTCGCACTCGATATGATCTATCGAGGCGCTGTGGAAGTATTGCCGCATGTCAGCAGTGCGATGAGCTGACGCATCGACTCGAACTCGCATCGGCCGGGCCTTTCAGCTTCGGCGACGCTGGCGGTTGCGTTTCGCCGCAGCCCCGCCCATACCAATGCCGCGACAAGTGTGGTACTGCGCCGCCAATCCTGAAAATCCGGAAAGCTTTGATGTCCGCCCCTCGCGTCAGTTTCGTCAGCCTTGGATGCCCGAAAGCCCTTGTGGATTCGGAGCGCATTATCACGCGCCTGCGCGCCGAGGGCTACGAGATCGCCCGCAAGCACGACGGCGCCGACCTGGTCGTCGTCAACACCTGTGGCTTCCTCGATTCGGCTCGCGATGAATCGCTCAATGCCATCGGCTCGGCACTTTCGGAGAATGGCAAAGTTATTGTCACCGGCTGCCTCGGCGCCGAGCCGGACATCATCCGTGAAAGACATCCCAACGTCCTCGCCATCACCGGACCACAAGCTTATGAAAGCGTGATGAGGGCGGTGCATGAGGCCGCCCCCCCGAGCCACGATCCCTACATCGACCTTTTGCCGCCGCAAGGGGTCAAGCTCACGCCGCGCCACTATGCGTATCTCAAGATCTCGGAAGGCTGCAACAACCGCTGCACTTTCTGCATCATCCCGGCGCTGCGTGGCGACCTCGTATCGCGGCCGGCGGCCGACGTGTTGCGCGAAGCCGAGAAGCTGGCCAAGGCCGGGGTCAAGGAGATCCTCGTCATCTCGCAGGATACCAGCGCCTACGGCATCGATGTCAAATACCAGACCAGCATGTTCGGCGATCGCGAAGTGCGGGCGAAATTCCTCGATCTATCGGAAGAACTGGGCAAGCTCGGTGTCTGGGTGCGCATGCACTATGTCTATCCCTACCCGCATGTCGCGGACGTCATCCCACTGATGGCCGAAGGCAAGATTCTTCCCTATCTCGATATCCCATTCCAGCACGCCTCGCCGCAGGTGCTGAAGAACATGCGCCGGCCCGCTCATGGCGAAAAGACGCTCGAGCGCATTCGCGGCTGGCGCGACGTCTGCCCGGACCTTGCCATCCGCTCCACCTTCATCGTCGGCTTCCCCGGCGAGACGGACGACGACTTCGAGATGCTGCTCGACTGGCTGGACGAGGCCAAGATCGACCGCGCCGGCTGTTTCAAATACGAGCCGGTTAGAGGCGCCCGCTCCAACGAGCTCGGCCTCGAGCAAGTGCCGCAGGAGATCAAGGAAGCCCGCTGGCACCGCTTCATGCAGCGCCAGCAGAAGATTTCGGCAACGCAGCTAACCAAGAAAATTGGCAAGCGACTGCCGGTCCTGATCGACGAGGCGCATGGCAATTCGGCCAAGGGCCGGACCAAATACGATGCGCCCGAAATCGACGGTTCGGTCCATATCCAGTCGCGGCGGCCACTGCGCGCCGGCGACATCGTCACGGTCAAGGTCGAGCGCGCCGACGCTTACGACCTTTACGGCTCAGCAGTCTGATATTCCGTCCAAAATGGAAAGGGCGCCGCGTGGCGCCCTTTCGTTCGATATGTTTCCACCGCCTACTGCGGCAGCTTGTCGTCGACGCCCTTCACGTAGAAATTCATGCCGAGCAACGTGGCGTCGTCGGCGACCTCGCCCTCCTTCAGCCAAGGTGTGCCGTCCTGCTTGGCGACCGGCCCGGTGAAGGGGTTCCAGCCGTCGGCGATCTTCTTGGTGGTGGCTTCGGCCATCGCCTTGACGTCGTCGGGCATGTTGGTGAACGGCGCCAGCTTGACGGCGCCGTCCTTAATGCCGAGCCAGACATTATCGGGCTTCCAGGTGCCGTCGAGCGCCGCCTGGACGCGGCTGATGTAGTAGGGACCCCACTCGTCGGTCAGCGCGGTCAGCTGCGCGTGCGGCGCGAACTTGATCATGTCGGAGGACTGGCCGAAGCCGTGCAGCTTGCGCTCTTCCGCCACCTGCAAGGCAGCGGTCGAGTCGGTGTGCTGGACGATGATATCGGCGCCCTGGTCGAACAATGCCTTGGCAGCATCGGCCTCCTTGCCCGGATCGAACCAGGAGTTCACCCACACGATCTTCGCCTTGAAGTTCGGATTGATCGACTGTGCGCCGAGCATAAAGGAATTTATGCCCATCACCACTTCCGGGATCGGGAAGGAAACGATGTAGCCGGCGACGCCCGACTTCGATTGCTTGGCGGCGATCTGGCCAAGCACGTAACGGCCTTCGTAGAAACGCGCATTGTAGATGCCGAGATTTTCGGCGGTCTTGTAGCCGGTGGCGTGCTCGAACATCACCTTGGGGAATTTCTTGGCGATCTTCACTTCCGGGTCCATGAAGCCGAAGGACGTGCCGAAAATGATCTTGCATCCCTCGCGCGCCAGGCGCTCGAAGGCGCGGTCGGCATCGGGGCCTTCGGAGACGTTTTCGAGATAGGCGGTCTCGACCTTGTCGCCGAGTGCCTTTTCCACCTCGAGGCGGCCTTGGTCGTGCTGGTAGGAGTAGCCGAAATCGCCGATCGGGCCGGTGTAGACCCAGCACGCCTTCAGCTTGTCCGCCGCCTCGGCTGATGCCGCCAGCGACAATGCGGCCGTCGCCGCCATCAGGGCAATAAGCAGTTTTTTCATTGTGTTACCTCTCTGAGTTAAGCCTTGGAGCTTCCGTCTTTTTGTTGTCAACGATCCGGAACGAATGGCTGGCCCAAGGAGGCCGGCGTGTTCATCATCGTCAAACGCTTGTTGCGCGAGATTAGAACGAGAACCACGACGGTTGCCAGATAGGGCAGCGAAGAAAGCAGTTGCGAGGGAAACGATTTTAAGAACGCAATTAACTTGTAGAGCAACCAGGGCGCGTCGACGAAGTCCTGCAGATTTATGGCTTGGACGTGAAGCTGGCCAACCCAGATCGCGCCGAAAATATAGGCGCCGGCCAGCACCCGCCAGGGCCGCCAGGAGGCGAAGACGACCAGAGCCAGCGCGATCCAGCCGCGGCCGGCGGTCATGTTCTCCACCCATTGCGGTGTGTAGACCAGCGATAGGTGACCGCCGGCGAGGCCGGCACAAGCGCCGCCGAAAATCACTGAGAGATAGCGGTAGCGGATGACTTGGATGCCAAGCGCATGGGCGGATGCATGGCTGTCGCCGATCGAGCGCAGCGTGAGCCCGGTGCGGGTCTTGAACAGGAACCACATGACGGCGGCGGTCAGCGCGATCGAGATGTAGAAGATTGGATCCTGGCCGAACAGCAGCCTGCCAACGACCGGGATTGCGGTCAGGCCGGGAATATCGAGGTTTGGCAGCCTTTCGCCGGGCTGGCCGACAAAATTCGTTCCCATCATGCCGGAAAGGCCGAGGCCGAGCAGTGTCAGCGACAGGCCGGTGGCCACCTGATTGGTGGCCAGCGACAGCGTCATGACGGCGAACAGCAGCGAGAACACTGCCCCCATGGTGATTGCCGCCAACAGCCCTATCCAAGGCGAGCCGGTGAGATAGCCGGCGCCGAAACCGCCGACGGCACCCATGATCATCATTCCTTCGACGCCGAGATTGAGCACACCCGAACGTTCGACCACCAGTTCGCCGATCGCCGCGATCAGCAGCGGCGTCGCCGCCGTCGCGATGGTCAAGAGGATGTTGACGGTGATGTCCATCAGCGGGCTTCCTCCAGCTTCGGCCCTGCCTCGAGCTTCGGCGCGGAAAAGCCGGTCAGGCGAATGCGGTAATGGATGAGCGTGTCGCAGCCGAGCACGAAGAACAAAAGCATGCCCTGGAACACGCGCGCCACCTTGTCGGAGATGCCGAGCGCGCTTTGCACTGCCTCGCCGCCCAGATAGGTCAGCGCCAGCACAAGGCCTGCGGCGACGATGCCGAGCGGATTGAGCCGGCCGAGAAATGCCACGATGATAGCGGTAAATCCGTAGCCGGGCGAGATCACCGGCTGCAATTGTCCGATGGCTCCCGAGACCTCCGAAATCCCTGCAAGTCCGGCCAGTGCGCCCGACAGCAGGAAGGCAAAGAAGACCATGCGGTTAAGGCCAAACCCGGCGAAGCGCCCTGCCCTCGGGCTTGAGCCGAGCACGCGGACCTCGAAGCCTTTCAGCATACGGCTCATCAGGATCCAGATCAGTATCGCCGCGATCAGCGCGAAGACAAATCCCCAGTTTGCCCGGCCGGATTCCGGGAGGAGTTCCGGCAGTATCGCCGAGTCGTTGAACTGGATGGTCTGCGGGAAACCATGGCCCTGCGGATCGCGCCACGGCCCGCGTACGAGCCAATCGAGGAAGAGCTGGGCGACATAGACCAGCATCAGGCTGGTCAGGATCTCGTTGGTGTTGAAGCGCGTCTTCAGCAGTGCCGGGATTGCAGCATAGGCGGCCCCACCGACCATGCCGAGCAGAAGCATCAGCGGCAGCACCAATGGGCCTTCGAACTGCGGAAACAGCACGGGGATGATCGAGCCGACAATGCCGCCCAGGATGAACTGGCCTTCGGCGCCGATGTTCCAGATGTTGGCCTTGTAGCAGACCGACAGTCCGACGGCGATCAGGATCAGGGGGGCGGCCTTGATCGCCAGCTCATGCAACTGCCAGACCTGGCTGATCGGTTCGATGAAGTAGATGCGGAACGCGGTCAACGGGTTGACGCCGAGCAGCGCGAACATGATGGCACCGGCAATGATCGTCAAAACGAAAGCGATGAAAGGCGAGAGTGCCGAAAACAGCATCGAGCGCTGCGGGCGTTTTACAAGTTCGAGGCGCATCAGGCCGTCTCCAGCGTATGTTCGGCATGACCGGGTTCGGCGCCGCCCATCAGCAGCCCGATTTTCTCGAATGTCGCTTCAGCTATCGGCAGCGGCTTCGACAATTCGCCATTGTGCATTACCGTGATCGCATCGGAAATCTCGAACAGCTCGTCGAGGTCCTGGCTGATCACCAGCACCGCCGAGCCGCTGCGCGCCAGTTCGATCAGCGCCTGGCGGATGTGGGCCGCCGCACCCGCGTCGACCCCCCAGGTCGGCTGATTGACCACCAAGACGCTTGGCCGGCGGTCGAGTTCGCGGCCAACGATGAATTTCTGCAGATTGCCGCCCGAAAGAGCCGCTGCCTCCGGATCCGGCGCGCTCTTGCGCACGTCCATTGCCTTTATGATGCGCTGGGCAGCGGTATGGATCGCATCGCCTTTGACCATTCCACCGGTGCCGACAAACATCTTGCCATCGGTGGCGTGGCGCGACAGAAGCAGGTTCTCCGAAAGCTTCATGCGCGGTGCTGCGCCATGGCCGAGCCGCTCTTCCGGGACGAAGGCAGCGCCCATCAGACGCCTGCCGGTGATGGTGAGGCCACCGGCATCCTTGCCGCGGATGCGGACCGAGCCGGCA
This sequence comes from Mesorhizobium sp. M1227, assembly GCF_040318315.1. Taxonomy (NCBI): domain Bacteria; kingdom Pseudomonadati; phylum Pseudomonadota; class Alphaproteobacteria; order Hyphomicrobiales; family Phyllobacteriaceae; genus Mesorhizobium; species Mesorhizobium sp. M1227. The sequence goes on along the minus strand of NZ_JAMYLZ010000016.1, from coordinate 111,506 downwards.
TCCTGCTGCAGCACCTCGCCGGAAACGGATTCGAAGAATTCGCCCTGGCCGTTGCCGGCCACACCGGCAATGCCGATCACCTCGCCGGCGCGGACTTCAAGATTGATGTTCCTGAGCGGGATCGAGAACGGGGTCGCCGGCTTGCGGGTGAGTTCGCGGATTTGAAGCAGCACCGGCGCGGTCTCGATACCCTCGGCCGGCGCCCGCACCACGGCCAGCACCTCGTTGCCGACCATCATCCGCGCCAACGAAGACGCGGTTTCCTGGCGCGGATTGCAATGGCCGACCACCTTGCCATGACGCAGCACGGTGGCGCGGTCGCAGATCCGTTTGACCTCTTCCAGCCGGTGCGAAATGTAGAGGATGGACTTTCCTTCCGAACGCAGCCGTTCGAGCGTCTCGAACAACTTATCGGCCTCCTGCGGCGTCAGCACCGAAGTTGGTTCGTCGAGGATGATAAGTTGCGGCGTCTGCAGCAGGCAGCGGATGATTTCGATGCGCTGACGCTCGCCGACCGACAGATCACCGACCAGCGATAGCGGATCGAGAGGCAGGCCGTAACTGTAGGAGAGCGCCCTCGCCTTGGCCGCGATCGTACTGATCGGCGAGCCGTCATCCAGCGACAGCGCGATGTTCTCCGCCGCCGTCAGCGCTTCGAACAGGGAAAAATGCTGGAAAACCATGCCGATGCCGAGCTTTTTTGCGGTGCCGGGGCTGGTGATCCTGACCGCCTGGCCGTTCCAGAAAATCTCGCCGGAATTCGGTTCCAGCGATCCAAACAGCATTTTCACCAGGGTCGACTTGCCAGCGCCGTTCTCGCCAAGCAACGCATGGATCTCGCCCTTGGCGATGTTGAGATCGACATGGTCGCACGCCGTCAACGTGCCGAATATCTTTGTGAGGCCGCGAACCTCAAGCAGGTTTGCGCCGTCCTGATCTGCACTCACGGTGCCTCCATCTGGTTTGCCAGACATGTTCTGTGTTCCCGCAAGCATCGTATGCGCGGGCTGCTCTCTACGGTAAGCGCCTCACGACTTGAAAGAGCTTCAAGAATTTCAGCGGAAACTCAAGCGGTAAAGAGCAGTTCGCAAGAACGCCGGCGTCGGCGGCCCGAAACGGCGGGCACCTAAGGGATAAGTATTGTTGTCCCGGTGGTCCGGCGCCCTTCGAGATCGGAATGCGCTTTGCCGGCCTCGCTGAGCGCGTAACGCTGGTTGATCTTGATCTTGACGGCGCCGCTGAGCACCACACCGAACAAGGCGGCGGCGGAAGCTTCGAGGTCTTCGCGCTTGGCATTATAGACGAACAGTGTCGGCCGCGTTGCGAACAGCGAGCCCTTCTGCGCCAGCAACGAGATGCTGAAGGGCGGGATCGGCCCAGACGATTGACCGAAGCTGACGAAAGTGCCGAGCGGCCGCAGGCAATCGAGCGAGGCTGGAAATGTGTCGTTGCCGACTGAATCGTAGACAACGTCGCATTTCTTGCCACCGGTGATAGCGGCAACGCCGGCCACGAAATCCTGTTCGCGATAGCTGATCACGTGGTCGAAGCCATGCGCCTTGGCGAGCTCGATCTTGTCGGTGGAACTCGCCGTGCCGATCACTGTCGCGCCGAGATGCTTGGCCCATTGGCCGAGGATCAGCCCGACACCGCCGGCCGCCGCATGAAACAGGATCGTGTCGCCGGCTTTCACCTTGAATGTACGGCGCAACAGATATTCGGCGGTCATGCCCTTTAGCATCATGGCTGCGGCCTGTTCGTCGCTGATGCCGTCCGGCACCTTCACCACGCGGTCGGCGGCGATCACGCGCTGCCCGGCATAGGCGCCGGTCGTCACGGCGTAGGCGATGCGATCGCCGGGTTTGAGCCAGTCGACATCCGAGCCGACATCCAAGACCACGCCGGCCGCCTCGCCGCCAGGGATCAGCGGAAATCCGCCCTGCGGCGGATAAAGGCCAGAGCGATAATAGACGTCGATGAAATTGAGACCGATCGCGGTATGCTTGACCAGGATCTGTCCCGAGCCCGGCTGCCCGGGATCGGCATCCTCATAGGTCAGGACCTCCGGGCCGCCATGGGCATGGATGCGGATCGCTTTGGACATCTTCTGGCTCTCTTGGGATCAGGCTTTCTTATCCGGCTTGGCGCCGAGATTTGGGAAGAACTGCATGATAGCGCCGATGCAGGCGAGGTAAAGCCCGGTGAACGTAATCCCGAACTTGATGAAATCGCTGACCTGCTCGCCCAGCACGCCGATCTGGTCGTAGAAGGAGGCAAGTGCGGCCTGCGCCAGCGCCAGCGCGCCGAAAGCGCACCAAAGCAGCGTCATGCCGAGATTGATTGGCCGCAGCCGCTTCACCCGCACCGGATGGATGAAATTGATCGGCACGAAGGTGAGAATGCCGGCCACCACGACCACGGCGAAAGAAACCCATTGTCCGGGCTCGATGACGAACAGCGTGAACACCACCATGTTCCAGACGACCGGAAAGCCCTTGAAGAAATTCTCCTTCGTCTTCATGCCGGTATCGGCATAGTAGATTGCGCTCGACACCACGATGATCGCCGCCGACAGGAACGACAGGCGCTCGCCCATGAAACCGCGCTGATAGAGCGCGAAGGCCGGAATCAACACGTAGGTCACGTAATCGATGATGTTGTCGAGCAGTTCGCCCGACCAAGTCGGCAGGATTTCCTTGACATCGAGCTTCCTGGCGATCGGCCCGTCGATGCCGTCGACGAAAAGCGCCAGCCCCAGCCACCAGAACATCGCCGTCCAGCGCTGCTCGCTTGCTGCCACCAGCGACAGAAACGCCAGGAATGAGCCCGACGCGGTCAAGAGATGGACCGAGAACGCCCGCGCCTGAGGCCACGTGACTTTCTTCTTCGGCCGCGGAATCCGGTCGGCGATTTTCCTGGCCGTCGTCTTCTTGCTCACGGGCCCCGCCAGTCCAGCTTGCAGATTTCGGCCGAACGGCCAGCAAAGTTCCAGTTGCGGCCAAAGGCCCGCATTTTGCTCTTGTCGGATTTGGCGACGATGATTTCCGGCGCAATCCAGTATTCCGAATTGCTGATGACCGTATCCTTGTCGCGATCCTTGCCGGTAATTGGCGTCACCGCACCATCGATGATCTTCGGTATCTGAAAGATGCGTGTTTTCTCACGCGTCTCGTAGGTGATCGGCACCTGCTCGGCACCGAGGAACTGTCCGACCAGGATGGAGAGCAGCGATGTGGTTCCACCGGCCTTGCCGGTGAATATCTTCGTCAGTCCCTTCACAGCGTAAACCGAGGCGCGCTTGTCGATGAACAGGCCCGCCGTCCAGTTGCCGCGGCTCATATAACCGGGGATTTCCATGACCAGCCCAAGATTGAGGCCGGACAGGTCGACCTCGCCGAAATGGCCGGCATCGATCCGGAACCCCGCCCAGGTTTGGCAATAGCCTTCCGTAGGCGGATGATTGCCGAGCGAAAGAACGCAAGGGCAAAAAACCGTGCAATTGCAGGAAAGGATGAGCTCTCCCTTCATTGCCCAGTTTTGATCTGTCATCGAATTCTCCCCCCTCATGCCGAGACTACTAGTAGCGCGGCTGCCCAGACAAGCAGTATCGCACCGCCCAACCGCGTCGGCAGATTGCCTGCCGTCTGTTTTTCGACCAGGCTGAACAAGCCGATCAGCGCCATCCAGAACACGTTCATCACACCGACGGCAAACATTACCAGCATCAGCGCCCAGCAGCATCCAAGGCACCACAGGCCCTGCTCCATACCGAGCCGGAAAATGCGAATGGGCCTGGCGCTCCAGTTGGCGAACAGGACCGAGAACGGATTTCTGCACTTCACCAGACAGGCTTCCTTCAGCCAGCTGAACTGATAGAGACCAGCGATCGACAGTGCGGCTGCTCCGGCAATTCCAAGCAGCGGATCGAGCATCTGCCCGGATGACACGAATGCATGGACTGCGAGCGTCAGGGCAGCGAATATTGCCGAGGCGGCAAGCCAGACGCTCAAATATCCAGCGACCAGGATCAGCGGATGGGCAACGGGTTCCCCCTTGATCCGGGCGGTATCTGCGATCTCGCAATAGGTGCGGATCATCGGCGCCGCGGAGGGCAGCATGGTCGCGATGGCCATCAACAGCCACATCGCGGTGAGTGCCCCGCCTTGCGCGCCTACGCTTGCGCGAAGCGGCGCCGGCGCAAGGCAAAGGGCGAAGAAACGCGCAAGGAAATCCGGCAGCGGCAGTTGCGGCAGGTATTCCAGCACGGCGTCGCCGGGTACATCGGCGCCCGGGAGCCGGCTCACCGCCCCCCGAACTGCCATTGCGCCGAGAAGGAGCCAGGCAAGGGCGATGCCCATGCCGGCAACGACGCCCACCGTCAGTCGAGGGCTGCGCGCAACGCTCGCCATCGCGCGGCCGGTGCCGTCGAGGTGGCTGAAATCGTCTTGTTGGCCGGTCATGGCAACCGAATGGGCCGAATCGCCGCGTTGATCAAGCCGCATCACCTGACCTATATGGACCAGCAGGTCGGACGGGCCTCACTTCGCAATCCGGAAGCCGAATTTGAACCATCGGGAAACAGCACGGATACTGGTCGCCGGCAGCGGCCCTGCGGGGCTGATCGCGGCGCTTGGCTTTGCCGAGGCGGGCTTTCCCGTGACGCTCGTCGGACCCGATGCAGCCGTCCCCGACGGCCGGACGACAGCCTTGATGAACCCTGCCCTGAAGATGTTCGAACGGCTAGGGATCTTCGACGGAATCAGGCCGCACGCAGCGCCGCTCAAGGTGATGCGTATCGTTGACGCAACCAACCGGCTGATCCGCAGCCCGACAGTGACCTTTCGCGCCAGCGAGATCAACGAAGAGCAATTCGGGCTGAACTTGCCCAACAGCGTTCTCAACCGCACGCTAGCCGAGGCTGTCGCGCATTCGGGCATCGAATGGCGAAAGTCGATGGTGGAGGCATGGCGCCTCGATGCCGACCATGCCCATGCCGTTCTCGCCGACGGCAGCGAGGTTGAGGCATCGTTGGCAGTTGCCGCCGATGGCCGTCAGTCGCCGGCCCGCGAGGCAGCCGGCATCCGCACCTCGATCCGATCCTATCCGCAGGCGGCGTTGGTGCTCAATTTCGGTCACCGCAGCGACCATGCCTTCACCTCGACCGAATTCCACACCGAGACCGGTCCGTTCACACAGGTTCCCCTGCCCGGCAACCGGTCCAGCCTTGTCTGGGTGCTCGAACCCGATATCGCCAAGGACCTTGCAGCACTCGACGACGCCGAGCTTTCGACGCGGGTCGAACAGCGAATGCAATCGATGTTGGGCCGCGTGTCGGTTGAGCCCGGCCGGCAGGTCTACCCACTTTCAGCGGTGAGCCCGTGGCGGTTTGCGCATCGCCGCGTGGCACTTGTCGGTGAAGCCGCCCACGTGTTTCCCCCAATTGGCGCGCAAGGCCTCAATCTCGGCATCCGGGACATCGACGACCTGATTGGTGCCGCAAGCAGAAACCGCTCGGACCCGGGCGCCCCCAAGGCGCTTGCAGCCTATGATTTCAAGCGGCGGCCGGACATTCTGGCGCGCAGCAGCGCGGTCAACCTGCTCAACATGTCGTTGCTTTCCGACATGCTGCCGGCTCAGATGGTGCGCAGCGCTGGCCTTGGCGCGCTTGAGCGGTTTGCGCCGTTACGGGCGTTTTTCATGCGCGAGGGTCTTCGACCCGGCAGCGGTTTTGCGGCGTTTTTTGGCGGATTGCGAAAACCGGCTGAGCGATAGCGATCTTGGCCACCGCCCTTGATCCGCATCTCGCGATGCTCAACCCGGCATCAAGGGGATCGGGATTGAATTGACGCGGCGTCTGCGCCAAATAATGACGATGTCGACCTTAAGGTCTGGGCCAATCTTTGCCGGACCGGTGCGTAAGAATCTAAAGTCCTGGAGCGTTCCTTGCGTGTTCCAGGATGCGTGGCGTTCAAGAAGTTCAAGTGGTGAGTGCGATGAAGACAGCCAAATTCTCGATCGGACAGGTGGTTCGGCACCGGCTGTTTCCGTTCCGCGGCGTCATTTTCGACGTCGATCCGCAATTCGCCAATACTGACGAATGGTACGAGGCGATCCCCGCTGACGTGCGGCCGCGCAAGGACCAGCCTTTCTATCATCTGCTCGCCGAGAATTCCGAAACGGAATACATCGCCTATGTGTCCGAGCAGAATTTACTCGAGGACCGGTCGGGCGAACCGGTCCGGCATCCGCAGATTGGTGAAATGTTCGACAAGAAGCCGGACGGGCGCTACGAGCCGAAGCACCAATTGAGACATTGACTTAGTCGGAATCTGGCTGGCCTGAGACATGGCTGGACCCGACAAACAGCCGGTCCAAACGAAAAAAGCGGGGCATGAACCCGCTTTTTTATTCGTCCGAAACCCGTCGATCAGTTGGCGGCCTTCGCCTTTTCCTGCTCTTCCTTGAGCTTCTTGGCAAAGTCCTGATTGTTCTTGGCGACGAACTCCTGGAGCTTCTTCTGCCGGTCCTCGATGTCGGACTGCTGCAGCGGCGGGCCGTCGAAGGCGCCGCTGAAGCCGGTCAGCGCAATCTTGATCGGGTTCGGCTGGTTCTGGAAATTGACCGAGGTGAGCGTCAGCGCCGATCCCTTCTTGAAGGATGCGACAAGCTGATCGCTCAGCGGCACTTCCGCCACGCAGCGATCCGGAAAACAGATCACATAGTCGAGCTTCTGCGCCTTGCCGCCGTCGATCTGGAGGCCGATGCCGGGAGGAACGAGACGGCCGGTCGGAACCGTCACCTGGAACACCTTGCGGTTCACCTTGCCCTTCAATTCGATCAGGCTGACGCCGGTGATGAGCTGGCCGTTGCCGGCGGTGGTGATGTTCTGGACATTGCAGATGTCGACGTCTTCCTGCTTGGTGCAGGCCTTGAACCAGCCTTGCGGAATCTGCTGTTGCTGCTGCGCGGAAGCAGCGGGAATCCCGGCGCCCAGAATGCCGACCACGCCAGCGGCCATGACCGACAGGCGGTACGCGTTGCTGTTCAGGCTCGTCATGTCGTGCATTCCTCTCAAATGATCCCGGAACCGGCTTTTTTCATGCCGTGTGGTCCAGCTACCTGTTGCCGAAATGAGGCAACAGAATGACTTCGGACGGCGTGTTACACTGCAAGCGGTGCCGAATCCAGCCCGGGTCTCGCGAATCTTGGCCAAGGGATAGGCTCAAGGGGTTGGCCGGTGCACGACCGGCTCATGTATGCTGCGCATCGAATCGGGAAGGAGACGGTCATGGGCCGCGTTGTCGTTTGGCTGATCGCCGCAATCTTGTTTGTCGGCCTTTCCCTGCAGCCGGCCGTGTCGGAACCGGTCCACGCGCTTGCCATGCAGGGCGAGCCGGCGCTGCCGGCCGACTATGATCATTGCCACTACGTCAATCGCGCAGCGCCTTAAGGCGGCAGCATTACCTATGGCGTCGGCGGCAGCTTCGACACTCTCAATCCGTTCATCCTGAGAAGTCTGCGCACCACCGCGCGTGGCATGATGGATCAAGCCTATGGCAATCTCGTCTTTGAGCCCCTGATGCAGCGCAACTACGACGAGGCCTTCAGTCTCTACGGCCTGCTCGCCGATACCGCCGACATGGACCCCGAGCGCAAGAGCATCGAATTCCACCTCGATCCCAGGGCCAAATGGTCGGACGGCGAGCCGGTGACGCCGGAAGACGTGTTGTTTACCTATGACGTCTTCACCGAGAAGGGCCGCCCACCTTACAGCCTACGAATGAAAGCGATTGCCAAGCTCGAAAAGACCGGCGACCGCGGTGTGCGTTTCACCTTCAACGACAAGGCCGACCGCGAATTTCCGCTGATCATTGCGCTGACGCCGATCATCCCGAAACACGCCTTCAACAAGGACACCTTCGACAGGACGACGCTAAAGCCGGTGATCGGCAGCGGGCCTTACACGGTGGCGCAAGTCGTGCCCGGTCAGCGCATCGTGTTCAAGCGCAATCCGGACTATTGGGGCAAGGACGTGCCGTCCAAGCGCGGCTTCGACAATTACGACCAGATCACCATCGAATATTTCCTCAACGCCAACGCCAAGCAGGAAGCGTTCAAGAAAGGCATCTGCGCCATTGACGACGACAGCGACCCGGTCAAACGCGAGCGCGATCTCGATTTTCCGGCCTTCCACAGGGGCGAGGTCATCGCCGAAACTTTCGATACCGGCATTCCGCCGGTGGTCAACGGTTTCCTGTTCAACACGCGGCTGCCGAAATTTTCCAATCCGGTCGTGCGGCGCGCGCTCGGCATGCTCTACGATTTCGAATGGGCCAACAAGAACCTGTTCGGCGGCAAATACACGCGCACGATGAGCTTTTGGCAGAATTCCGAGCTGTCCGCGCTCGGCCACCCCGCCAGCGAAAAGGAAAAGGCCCTGCTGGCCCCCTACCCCGGCCGAGTGCCCGCAGATGTCATGGACGGCACCTACAGGCCGCCCGCTACCGACGGCTCCGGCCAGGACCGCAAGGTGCTGAAGGCGGCATTCGAGCTGCTGAAGAGCGCGGGCTATACGGTGCAGGACGGCGCGATGCTCGATCCCGAGGGAAAGCCGTTCGGTTTCGAGATCCTGACCGCCTCGCAGGACGAAGAGCGACTTGCCGCTATCTATCAGCGCACCCTTGAGAAGCTCGGCATCGATGTCGGCATCCGCAGCCTCGACGGTGATCAGATCCAGTCGCGCAAGCAGCGTTTCGATTTCGAGGTGCTGGTCGGCTCGACCGGTTTCAACAACTCGCTGTCGCCCGGTATCGAGCAAACCGGGCGCTGGGGATCCGCTGCCGCCAAGGCCGAAGGCTCGTTCAACCTAGCGGGTGTCGCCGACCCCGCAGTGGATGCGGCGATCGAGGCGATGCTGAGAGCTCGTTCGAAGGAGGACTATGTAGCGGCCGTCCGCGTTCTCGACCGGCTGCTGATCTCCGGCAATTACATGGTGCCGACGCAGCACAACAACCAGCAATGGCTCGCTTATTGGAACTATCTGGAACATCCGCAAAAGACGCCCATATACGGTTATCAGCTGCCGACCTGGTGGCGCAAACCGAAGTGACCTCTTCACAACAGGAGATCAAGATGAACGACGAGAACTCGATTACCGTCGATGTGGTCTCCGACGTCGTGTGTCCCTGGTGCTTTATCGGCCAGAAACGCCTCGACAAGGCGATTGCCGCCGTCGATATCGACGTTCACATACGCTGGCGTCCCTTCCAACTCGACCCAGCAATCCCGCCCGAAGGCAAGAACCGCCGCGACTATATGGTGGCGAAATTCGGCAGCGAGCAACGCATCCGCGAAATCCATGCCCGGATCGAGCCGCTGGGCGAGGCCGAAGGCATCTCCTTCGCCTTCGACGCCATCAAGGTCGCGCCCAATACGCTGGATGCGCACCGTCTCATTCGCTGGGCCGGCACGGCCGGCGAGGCCATTCAGAACCGGCTGGTGCGCCGGCTGTTCCAGCTGAATTTCGAGGAAGGCGCCAATCTCGGCGATCATGCCGTGCTGATCGAAGCCGCCCGCGAGGCCGGGATGGATGCATCCGTGGTCGAAACGCTTCTGCCGACCGACGCCGACGTCGAGGCGGTGCGCACCGAAATCGCCACCGCTTCGCGCATGGGCATATCGGGTGTGCCGTGCTTTCTGCTTGAAGGCAAATATGCGGTGATGGGCGCCCAGGACGCCGATACGCTCGCCGATGCACTCCGCCAGGTCGCCGCGGCCAAGGCACGCGGCGAACTGGAAACAGCGAACTGAGTCGGACTATTTCACCGCCACCTTGGCCTTGCTGACGAAAAAGCCATGGCCATGCTTGCCGGTGCAGGTCAATCCCTTGGTGGATGACTGGCAGGAAAACGGCCCCTTGCTCCAGCTGTTGCCGTACGCCAGCCTGGCGACGTCGCCGCAGCAGCCTTGCTCGCCCGGATTCTTGATCAGCGTCGCCGGACCTTTCGGGCCGAGGATGACGGTGACGTAGCTGGGCTCGACGCGCGAACAGCTCAACTCCGGTCCGCCATCCTGCGGCTCGTAGGTGCTGGTGCCGCCCTTCGGCGTGTAGATGCAGCCAATATTGCCGGACGGCGTGTTGAACTCGATCTGTCCCTCGGCGTTTGCGGGAACGGTCTGGCTGCCGGCATATGTTTGCGGCAGCCAGGCAAACATCGCGAGCATCGCCACAAACAATGTCCGTGCAAGCATGGCGAACTTCCCCCCGGTTCAAACCTGGATGCGTCCGGCAGGTTCGATCCGAAGCGCGTGTTTGTCAAACGCGGTTTGTGCGCGCTCTTAAAAAGGCACGGGCCAATTGATATTGATCTTCATCCTGGACTGTGTCGGCAAAGTCATTGCTTGGCCGACTACGGGGTCCTGACAAGGCGGCTTCAACCACGAATCATACGGTCACTTTCTGGTCGCCGACGAGGTCGGAGCTGACCGTGAAGGCGGGTCAGGCTGTGAAGATCGACCGCTGGACGGCGCTTCTATGTTCACAAAGCTGTGTGAAGACCTTCCCTTGGGGAAGGTCACTGCTTGCTCCGGCTCAGGCAAGTAACTATTTGAAATTACGTTGGTATTCCGCCCCTCGAAGCATGACGGCATAGCGCCATGATCATTCATTCTGTTGCTCCACTGCAACGGCCGGCGAGCTAAGCCACCTGCGACTGGTGAAAAGCTAATGGAAAATGATCAATTGGTGTTACTGTCCGTAACAAAAGAAAAATCGTTTGGGCGGGATAGTGATTCGGGTCGATAGACCAACGCGACATTCAATATCGGAAAAATGGCTCCGCGGTGCCGCAAGGCAGTCGCCCCTGACGCCCGTATCGTCGATGCGCAGCTTCTGGGGGCTGATGCGGGTCTACTGGTTCTCGGACCGCTGGAGGGAAGCCTGGACGCTGACGCTGGTGATCGCGCTGATCATCGCGCTGTCCAGCAAAGCCGACGTCTGGTTTACGGTAGCTGGGGCTGAGCTGGCGACTTCGATCGCTTTTTTCCACGATGCCGCGAACACGACGCCACTCAAGACAATACTGACCAACGCCGGTTGGCTGGTGCTGCTGGTCCTGCTCAAGGACTTGGTTATTGCCGGCATTCACAACCTGGTTTCCAAGACATTGCATCGCAAATGGCGTGGCTGGCTGGACAGCCGATTCAACGAGGCCCTGCTCGACTCTAACCATACGCATTTCCATGCCCAGCATGGCTCTTCCGGGAATGCAGCTCCCGACAATATCGACCAGCGCGTGCAGGAATCCATCAAGGCCATGACTGGCGGAGCCATCGGGCTTGCTTCGGGTGTGCTAAGCGTCTTCGCTTCGTTCTACTTTCTCGGTGGCGAATTGCTGAAAAACTCTGTCGAGGTGAAGGGCCTGGAGTTTCTCGGCAGCTACGGCAGCGCCGTCCTTGCTCTCCTGGCAATCGCTGTGTATGTGCCGTTCAACACCTGGATCGCATTGAAACTCGGCCGAATGCTGGAGTGGCTAAACGTCAGAATGCAGCAGGCCGAAGGCAGTTACCGCAGCGAGTTGATCACATTCCTGCGCCGCAGTTTTCATGTCGCCGCATCGCAGGGCGAGAATGTGCAGAAGACTGTAAACAGCCAGCGTTATGCCGACATTGACCGTACCTGGGCCAGACTGAACATCGTCAATACTGGCTACGCCTCGTTCGAGCTGATCTATAATTTCATCGGTGCCAAGATTGTCGCTTTCGGGCCAGGGCTCGTGCCCTTCATCCACAACGGCCTCGACCTCAAGGGTTATCTGACAGCTTCCGGCCAGGTCGATAAGCTGATCAGCAACTGTTCGTGGTTCATCCATGTTATGCCGGACATCGCCACCTTGCGCGCCAACAGCCAGCGCGTCATCGAATTGGCGCAGGCAATCGAGAACGTGCAGCAGCCACAGGAATTCTATCAGCAGACCGGCCGGTCCGACTTCCGCTACGACCACCAGAACCCGGTTTTCGGACTGACCATCCAGAAGCTCGAACTGGCGCATCAGGGCGAGGACGCAACGCCCTTCCTGAGTGCCGCGAACTTGCGCTTCCGGCGTGGCGAGTGGACTTTCCTCAAGGGCGAATCCGGTTGCGGCAAGACCTCGCTCGTCAAGGCGATCAACGGCCTGTGGCCTTATGGCCGCGGCACCATCGTCTTCCCGGAAGGGGTCAGGAGTTTCTACGCCGCCCAGGAGGTGAAGCTGCAGCAGGTTTCGTTGAAGCAACTGGTCTGCCTGCCTGGTTCCGAGCATGATTACGCCGACATGCAGGTCGCATCCGCCCTGCACAAGGCCGGCCTCGGCGATTTCATCGAGCATTTGGCCGATGAGAGCCGTGAAGGAAAGATCTGGGATCAGGTTCTCTCGGGTGGGCAGAAACAGAAGCTGGTTGTCGCCCGCATCGTGCTGCAGCAGCCGGGATTGCTGTTCCTCGATGAAGCCACCGGCGCGCTCGACCCCGATGGACGGATCGCCTTCCACCAGGCGATCAAGGACAATTGCCCTGATGCAACCGTGATCTCGATCATGCATGAGGCGACGCCGCCGAGATCGCTCGCGGGCACCGAATTCTACCACAGCGTGGTTGCGATCGCCGACGGCGTCGCTACCAAGAAGCCGCTGGTTCCGAGTCTGCCGGTCGAGCTCACCACCATCCTCACGCAGCCGACGCGGCCGGCCGAGGACAAGTGGCTGCGCTTTCCCCGCCGGCTGAAGCAGAGATAGCCGCGGCACCACTGCCGGCATCCAGCCAGCCTGCCACGTAGCCCGATCACAGTCTCGCGATCCAGTCGGTTTGCCGCCGTTTTAACCCGCTCTCGCGATTGACTCGGCAAGGCGCGCTCCTATGTTGCGCCGGCTTGCAGAATCTCAACTCGAACCCGCGAGCAGAAAGGTCACCGCGCCATGCCTGGCGACAGTCACAGTCAAACGCAACCGCCGTCCGCTTGACGTGACCTGACAGGCTCACGTCCTGCCGGACGGCAAGGAGTGAGCCATGAACGAGTTTTCCCCTGTCGCGGGCGGCGATGCCATCGCCATCGCTCGCGTACTTGCCAACGACCACGTCGCCGACATCGTCGAGGCCTTGAACCAGGAGCCCCGCGAGACGGCATCGGAGCTGCTTTGCGAAGTGCCGTTCGAGCGGCTGGTCGAGATCTTCGACCAGCCTGAACTCGACGGCGCATTCGAACTGGTCGAGGCGCTGCCCCGCATCAAGGCAGGCAGACTGCTTGCCGCCATGTCGGTCGACCGCGCCGCCGACATACTGCGCGATCTGAACGAGCCGGCTCGTTCCGAACTGCTTGGTGGCCTGGCGCCACCGCTGCGCGCGACGCTGCTTGCTATTCTCGGCTACCCCGAGGGCAGCGCCGCCTCGCTCATGACGACCGAATATGTCAGCGTGCCGCCCGACTGGAGCGTAGCCCGCACGCTGGATTATATCCGCAAGGTGGAGCGGACGCGCGAAACCGTCTACGCGATCTACATCGTTGATCCGCAAACGCATGTCCTGTTGCGCTCGACCAGCCTGCGTCGACTGATCGCTGGCGGGCCCGACGAGCTGATCATGGCAATCGCGCCGGATCGTGCGCCTGTCACCGTTTCACCGCTGACCGACAGTGAAAAGGTTGCTCAGCTGATCTCGAAATATGATCTGCTCGCCGTTCCGGTCGTGGACAACGGCAAACTGCTCGGCATCGTTACCATCGACGATATTATCGACACGATGATCGAGGAAACGACGGAGGATGTGCATCGTTTCGGCGGCATGGAGGCTCTCGACGAGCCCTATATGAAGATGGGCTTTCTGGCGATGATCCAGAAACGCGCCGGCTGGCTGTGCGCGCTGTTTATCAGCGAGATGCTGACCGCCAACGCGATGCAAAGTTACGAGGGCGAGCTGGAAAAGGCGATCGTGCTGACGCTATTTATTCCATTGATCATGAGCTCCGGCGGCAATTCCGGCTCGCAGGCGACCTCGCTCGTCATCCGGGCGCTGGCACTGCGCGAGATCGGCCTTGGCGACTGGTGGCGGGTGGCCCTGCGCGAGCTGCCCACCGGCCTGGTGCTTGGCTCGATCCTTGGCGTGGTCGGCGTCTGCCGCATCGCGCTCTGGCAGTATCTCGGCTTCTACTACTACGGCCCGCACTGGCCGCTGATCGCAATGACGATCGGCGCCACGCTGGTTGGCATCGTCACCTTCGGCTCGCTGTCTGGATCGATGCTGCCGTTCGCCCTGAAGCGCATGGGCTTCGACCCGGCCAGCGCATCGGCCCCGTTCGTCGCCACGCTGGTCGACGTCACCGGGCTGGTGATCTATTTTTCTGTGGCGCTGGTGATCCTGCGCGGAACGTTGCTGTAAGAAAACGCACGCACTTCCATCGCGGCAATTTCGTTGCCGCGATGGGTTGTCGTCGCGTCAGACGCGCTCACCATCTCTCACCCGGTAAGTCGGCTTGTACATGGTGACGAGTTCTTCCGCGGCGGTCGGATGCACCGCCATGGTGCGATCGAAATCATCCTTGGTCAGGCCGGCCTTTAGCGGTATGCCGAGAAGCTGCGCCATTTCGCCGGCATCCGGCCCGAGGATGTGGGCGCCGAGGACCTTTTTCGAGGCGCCGTCGACGACCAGCTTCATCAGCATCTTTTCGTCGCGGCCGGAAAGTGTGTGCCGCATCGGCCGGAAGGTGGCGCGGTAGATTTCGACATCCGAAAAGCGCTTTGCCGCCTCATCCTCCGACAGGCCGACCGTACCGATCTCGGGCTGCGAAAAGACTGCGGTAGCGATCGTGTCATGGTCGGGCGCCGTCGGCTTGTCCTTGAAGGCGGTCTCGACGAAGCACATCGCCTCGTGGATTGCCACCGGCGTCAATTGCACGCGATGGGTGACGTCACCGATTGCCCAGATGTTGTCGATGTTGGTGCGGGAGTATTCGTCGACGTGGATTGCCCCGGTTTTGGTCATCTCGATGCCGACGCCTTCCAGGCCCATGTTCTCGGTATTGGGAATGCGGCCGATGGCGAGCATGACCTGGTCGACCGTCAGCACCGTGCCGCCGGTGACAAGCGCGTCGAGCCGGCCGTCAGGCCGCTTCCTGACCCACTCGGACACGGCGTGGCAGAGGATTTTTATCCCCTTCTTTTCCATCGTTTCGTGCAGCACACGTCTGAGGTCCATGTCGAAACGGCTGAGGATCTCCTTGCCGCGGTAGACCAGCGTCGTGTCGACGCCGAGGCCGTGAAAGATGTTGGCGAATTCGACGGCGATATAGCCGCCGCCCTCGATCATGATTGCCTTCGGCAGTTCCTTGAGGTCGAAGGCCTCGTTGGAAAAGATGCAGTGCTCATGGCCGGGCAATGCCGGATGCGGCGCCGGTCGCCCGCCGGTAGCGATCAGGATCTGGTCGGCGGTAACGGTGCGATCCTCACCAAGAAGATGCACCACATGCCGATCGACCAGGATGGCGCGCGAATGAAAGACCTCGCCGCCGGCGCCCTGCACGTTCTTCTTGTAGATGGCCTCCAGCCGGCTGATTTCGCGGTCCTTGTTGGCGACCAGCGTCTGCCAGTCGAAACGCGCCTCAGGCACCGTCCAGCCATAGCCGGCGGCATCGGCGAAATGCTCGGGGAATTGCGAGGCGTAGACATAGAGCTTCTTCGGCACGCAGCCACGGATCACGCATGTGCCGCCATAGCGATATTCCTCGGCAATGCCGACACGCTTGCCGAGTGCGGCCGCGACGCGCGCCGCCCTCACCCCGCCGGAGCCGCCGCCGATGACGAAAAGATCGTAGTCGTAACCGGCCATGGCTGAACTCCTTGCCCCTCAAACCCCGAGACAGGTAGGCTGCCGACTATCAAAAGAAAAGCCCGGACTTGCCGGGCTTTTGGTCCAGTGGCGGTCAGGCGGCCCGGAAGTCCGCAATCAATTCGGTGTAGCGTCCGCGGGAGCTGCGCCATCGGCCGGAGCGGTACCGTCGGCAGGTGCAGCCGGCGCCTTGGCATTCGCCGCTGCACCCAGGGTCTCGCCGACCTGCTGGGCGAGATCGCGAGCCAGGCCGTTCTGCCAGATCTCGGCAGCCTTCACCAGTTCGCGCGTCACGATCGGGCCGTTGTCGAGCAGCTTCTTGCCGGAATCGGAATTGTAGAACGCGGCGATTTCATTGAGTTCTTTTTCCGAGAACACCTTTGCATAGGCGAGCGCCGCTTCCTTTTCCAGGTCGGCGCGGCGCGATGCCAAGGCCATCGCCTTCTCGTTGATCGTCTTGGCGATCAGTTCCTGCATGTCCGGGTTCTTCTGGATCAGCTGCTGCTCCAGTGCCGCGGCCGCTTGCGGCAGGATGCTGTCGAACGTATCCGTCGCATGGATCGCCGCGACGGCGGCGCGCGCCGCCTTCAAATGCGCATCGGTGACATCCTGCGAAAACGCAGGCGACGAAAACGCGAAAACGGCCGAGGCCGCCAGAATGGCAAAAAAGCGGCCAACCCGGTTATGCAACATCATGATCGGTAAAACTCCCTGATTTTCGGGCGGCATGGACGGTTTGGATGCCGTCGCCGCCGGCTATGATGGCCGTTGATGCCAGCCCGATGAAAAGACCATGCTCGACCACGCCCGGAATGGCGTGGAGAGCATTCGAAAGCGCTCTTGTATCCGGAATGCGGCCAAAAGATGCATCGAGGATAAAATGGCCGCCGTCTGTAACAAATGGCTGGCTCCCCGTCATCCTCAATGTAACTGGGCCGGAAAGGCCAAGGTTTGCAGCCGCGGCGCCAACCGCAATTTCGGTGGCGCGCAGGCCAAACCGGTTGACTTCGATGGGCAGCGGAAAACGGCCGATCATCTCGACCATCTTGGAGCTGTCGGCGATGACGATCATGCGGGCGGAGGCCGCCGCGACGATCTTTTCGCGCAGCAGCGCGCCGCCGCCGCCCTTGACCAATGTCAGCGCCGGATCGATCTCGTCGGCGCCGTCGATGGTAAGGTCGAGCTCGGGCGTTTCCTCGAGGGTCGACAGAGGCACACCAAGCTCGGTGCAAAGGACGGCGGTGCGCTCCGAGGTCGGCACGCCAATGACAGTCAGGCCGGTGGCGACCTTGTCGGCGAGCAGCCGCACGAACTCATCCGCTGTCGTGCCGGTGCCGATGCCGAGCCGCATGCCATCCGTGACATGGGCAAGCGCTGCCCGCGCGGCCTCAACCTTCAATTGCCTCGCATCCATGCCGGGTCCCGAGATTTATTTCGGCGCTCGTAGCATTTTTGCCGGGCTGGTCAAAGGACCTTGCCCGCGGTGGATAAGCCGTCTTGCCTGAACGGGCCGCAGCGGTTATCGCCTGCCGGCAATCAAATCGTCACAGGACAGGCCATGACCCGACCGATCATCGTGTTCGACCTCGACGGGACGCTGATCGACACGGCGCCGGACCTGCTCGACAGTCTCAACCACAGCCTTGCCGCCAGCCAGCTCGCGGCCGTCGACGAAGCCGGCTTCAGGCGCTTCGTCGGCCATGGCGGCCGGGTGATGATCGAGCGCGCCCACGCAGCGCAGCACAGGTCGCTGGCAGTGGAGGAGCACGACCGCCTGCTCAAGCTGTTTCTGGACCATTACACCGTTAACATCCCCGGCAAATCGCGCCCCTACCCTGGCGTCCGCGGGGCGATCGCACGGTTCGAGGCAGCCGGTTACCTGCTGGCCATCTGCACCAATAAATACGAGGCCAATTCGGTGGCGCTGATCGAGGCGCTCGGCATGACCAGGCATTTCGCGGCGATCTGCGGTCAGGACAGTTTTCCGTTCCGCAAGCCCGACCCGCGCCATCTCACGCAAACCATCGCGCGCGCCGGCGGCGACCCGCACCGTGCACTGATGGTCGGTGATTCGCAGACCGACATCGACACGGCAAAGGCCGCCGGGATTCCGGTGGTGGCAGTCGATTTCGGCTACACCGACCGTCATGTACGGGAGTTCGAACCGTCGGCGGTGATCTCGCATTTCGATTCGTTGACGCTCGATCTGGCACAAAGACTGATGGCCGCGGCAGAGGGCTGAAAGCCGGTCATCGGGCGGACCGCCAAATGCCGACCGACAAGTGGTTGACTTAGCAGGCCGGCCTCCCTTATATCGCGGCGCGCTTGGCCCTCGGGCAACGAGCGGGCGATTAGCTCAGCGGGAGAGCACACCCTTCACACGGGTGGGGTCGCAGGTTCAATCCCTGCATCGCCCACCATCTGCTTTCCTGAATCAATTCCAAGCCGGAGCGGCTAGCAGCTGCAGGTCGCCCCCTCGCCGCCAAAATTCTTTTGGGCGAAATTCAAAGCGCTGCTGTAGCTCGTATAGCTCTGGAACTGGCAAACGTTGGAGCCGGCCCGCACCTTCATCTGCTCGATATCCCAGAACGAAACCTCGATGCGGTCGTCGGCGCAATAGACCGTATAGCGTTCAGGTTCCAGCGCCTCGGCTTTCTGGACAGGCATCGAAATGGCCGGAATGGAAAATATGAAAAGTACAAATATGATGGCATGATGCATTTGCATGTAGCCCCCCCGAATGACCGCCGGCACTATTATGGCCGCGATGTTGAGGCGACGCATCATGATTTTAAGCGACCTGCCTTTCTTTCGGCGGCCATAAATCAGGTACGGCCGGCGCCTCCTTGTAGCGCAACGCTCCGCGATCCCGGAACAAACCTGCATGGAAACGAGTTTCTGCTCATCGAAATGTGAGGGAAAGCCATGTCCAGACTTGTTTTGGCGGCCGCCGTGCTGCTTGTCGGCGGATCGGCCTTTGCCGCGGACGAAAATCCGGTGCCGCCGCAGAATGCCAAGAAGCTGTCGGAAATCATCGCCAAGGTCGAGCAGCGCGACGACTTCCGCTACATCAAGGAAATCGATTGGGACAGCGATGGCTACACCGTCATTTATTACACGAGCGACAAGGCCAAAGTTGAAATCACCTATGATCCGGTGACAGCCGCGCCGAAATGAAGCTGGCCGCCAACGGTCCAGATTCTAAAAAATGGCGCGCCTCGAAGGCCCCCGGCCTTCGGCACACGCTTGCGTAGACATGACTTTGATGGCTGACTGGGTGCTATCATTGCGCGCGGGGGTGGGCATGGCGACGGTAAAGCACGTATTGAAACGCTTTCTGATGATGCTCGCGGGTTATTTCATAGCGGTACTGGTTGGGCTGATCGCGGTGGCGGCGATCTATGGCGGGCTGAGTTCGCTGCCAAATGCGCCGAATTATTTCGACGTCATGGGTGTCACCCCCATTGCGGTGCTGCTGTTGCCGCCGCTCGGCATGTTCATCTATTTTCTGACGATCGTGCTGACCGGCCTGCAGACGCTGATCTTCGCACTGATTGCCGAGTTTTTCTCGCTGCGCAGTTTTTGGCTGCACATGGTCTTCGGCGCGGCGGCCGCTGTTGGCGGCTTCGCCTTGATCTGGCCCAGTGTACCGGATGACACGAACCCGGAGCGCTGGGCCGATATCGGCATCATTGCCGCCGCAGGCATTGTCGCGGGCCTGGTCTATTGGCTCATCGCCGGACGCGATGCCGGTTTCCGGCGCCCACTGTTTCAGCGCTAGAACCGCATTCGTCAGCTTGCCGGCGAACGCACCGCTTCCGTGCTGTCGAGCGCCTGCTGCAGCCTTGTATCGCGGCCGTAGACGTCGTTGAAATATTCGACCTTGCCGGACAGGTCCGGCCACGCGGTGAAATAGGCGACATAGACCGGGATCTTGCGTGTCACGTCCTCGGTCGAATGTCCGTGTTTCAGTTTGTCCTCGATGTAGTCGATCGAGGTGCCGAGCACGGCAGCGGCCATGCCGCGCGGATCCTGCAAGCGAACGCAGCCATGGCTGAGCGCACGCATGTCGCGCTGGAAAAACGACTTCTGCGGCGTATCGTGCATGTAGATTGCATGCTTGTTGGGGAACAGTATCTTCAGCTCGCCCAGCGCATTGGCCTCGCTTGGCAGCTGGCGCACGCCGTAGGGTATCTTTGCGCCGTAGGCGCCCCAATTGACCGAGGACGAGGGAATGCGCTTGCCGCGGGCATCGACCACCTCGTAGCCGGCGCGGTCGAGATAGCCAGGATCCCGGCGCAGCCGCGGCAGCATCTCGTTGACCAGGATCGACTGCGGCACGCCCCAATAGGGATGGAAGTCGACCTGCTCTATCTGGTCATAGAAGAAAGCAGTCTGGTTGGTGGGCCTGCCAACCACGGCGCGGGTCTTCAGCTTCTCCTCGCCATCATCGATATAGCTCGCGGTGAAAGCCGGCTGGTTGATGAAGACGCGCGGGCTGCCAAGGTCGGAAGGCAACCAGCGCAACTCTTCGAGCGCAACCCGAACCTTCTGAACTTTGTCGGCCTTGGACGTTCCGGCCAACGATGCAACGGTACGCGGGCCGATGACGCCGTCGCCTTTCATGCCGGCCCGTTTCTGCACCGCCTGGATCACCGGCACCAGCTCCGGATCGTAGACCTCGCTGGTAGCGAGCCTCGCCAGGACCTCGCCATAGGCGCCGCCCATCTCGTCATCGAGATTGCGCGCGATCTTTGTCAAAAGCTTCGGCAGCTCGGGGCTGGTCTGCCCCGGCTTCAACAGCAGATTGGGATCGATGGTGATTTCGTCTTCGGCGCTGGCCTGGAGCGCTTCCAGTTCGACGCGCAGCGCCTGATACTCGGAATTCTGTGGATGCCGCGACTCGAGATAAGCGCGCACTTGCTGGGTATGGGCCAGCGTCTTCAGCACCCCTTCCATGTCGAGCGGCTTCGGCGGAAAATCGTAGTAGCCGGTCATGCGGTTGGGATCGACGCGGCCGCTTTGTGCGTCACGGGCGTAGCGCAGGACACGCGCCGACAGCGCCATCTCGAAGCGGACCAGCTCTTTCAGGCGTTCATCGGCATTGCCGGCCGATGTGCCTGCTGCCGGAACTTCAACGGTATAGTCGGCGGGAGTCAGGCCGTAGCTCGCGGCCTCGCCCAGCACCCGCACGGCATCCTGGGCACGGCTGCTGGGACTGGTTCCCGCCACCCAGATGAAATCCGGATTGGCCGAGTAATAGGCGATCAGCGCCTTGGCGATGTCCTTCTCGGCGTAAAGGTCATAGCCGTCGAGGCCGGCAATGGCTTCGCGGAATGCAGCCCCAGTGGCCGCCGGCTCGAAAGCAGCGTCCTGAGGCGTTGCTGGTTCAGGCGCTGCCGACAGTGCCGAAAAATCGACGCGCACCAGCGGATCGCTCTTGTAGGTATAATAGGACGGGCCGCTGATTTGCGCACCACCACCGGAAGCGGCCGGCGCCTTGGGCTTCGGCTTGTATTTTGACGGTGGCGGCGGAAAGTTACCTTTCGGCGGTGCGTGTTTGACGCCGCCGCCGAAAAGCATGTCGAAGAACCCTTGCGCTTCAGCCTTCGGCGCCCCGAAGGCCAGCATTGCCGCGGCCACCGCAAACGGCAGCACGGTTGCTTTGTTTCCAAGGAGTTTCATGGATCACCCGCTCCGGTTGAACCGGATCCCGTTCCGCACCGCTTTCACGGTCTCGCCCACCCCATGGCGGACGTAAGGCGTGACTACACTGATTCATACTGATTTCGTTAAGCTTTCATAAATTTCGGAACGTCTGTTGCAGAACGGTTTCACAACGTCGTGACGGGGGGAGCGAATCCGCCGTCGCTCCCGACCAATGGTAGTGCCCGTGAGCCAAACCTCAAGCGTTGGCGCCGCCGTCGATGGTCAATGCAGCGCCTGTCACGAAGCGCCCTTCGGGGCCGGCAAGCCAGGCGACCATGCCGGCGATCTCGTCGGCCGTGCCGAAGCGAGGCATCGCCATCTTCTGACGCTGATGCTCGGCGTGCGGGCCGGCTGCCGGATTCATGTCGGTATCGGTCGACCCCGGATGGACGACATTGGCGGTGATGCCGCGCGGACCAAGATCGCGTGCAAAGGCCTTGGTCAGGCCAACCAAGGCAGCCTTGCTGGCCGAGTAGGCGCTCAGGCCGGCGTCCGTGGCACGCTCGGCCAGATTGCTGCCGATCGAGATGATCCGGCCACCCTCGCCCATATGCGCTGCTGCCGCCTTGGCGGCGACGAACGGGGCTCTGAGGTTGACCTCCATCGTCTCGTCGAAATCGGCAAGCGACAGGGCATCGATCGGCGCAGCGCGCCAGATGCCGGCGCTGTTGACCAGGATGTCGAGCCGTCCGAAGGCTGTTGCTGCCTCATCGACTGCCGCCTCGATCGCCCCAGCATCGCGATTGTCGGCCTTGATGGCAAAGGCCCGGCCGCCGGCCGCCTCGATTTCCCTGACCACCGCACACGCCCCTTCCTCGCCATTCACATAGGTGATCGCCACGCCTGCGCCGTCGGCCGCGAGCCTTCTTGCGATCGCCGCACCAATGCCGCGGCTGCCGCCGGTGACGAGGGCGGCCTTGCCGTTCAAGCTTCTGGATGACATCTGCTTCTCCATTTTGTAGTGATTGATACATAAATATCTGCCAGCCTTGCTGAACCACGTCAACCGAATTATGTATCGATCAATACAGAAAGGATGCCATGCCGGAACGAGGCCGCCCCCGCACCTTCGATCGAGCCGCCGCCTTGCGGCGCGCAATGGAAGTGTTTTGGGCCAAGGGTTATGAGGGCGCGTCGATAAGTGACCTGACCGCTGCAATGGGCATCAACTCACCCAGCCTCTATGCCGCCTTCGCCAGCAAGGAAGCGCTGTTTCTCGAGGCAACCGAGCTTTACACGCGGGTCGAGGGAACCGAGATCTGGTCCGCGCTGGAAAAGGCGCCGACCGCGCGCGAGGCCGTCGAACGGTTCCTGCGGCAGACTGCCAGGGCCTATTCACAGAGCGGTCGTCCGCAAGGCTGCCTTATCACGCTCGGCGCATTGCACCAGGATTCAAGCCGCGGCGCCATCTGCGATGATCTGCGCCGTCGCCGCGCCGAAAACCGCGAAGCCTTGCTGAGACGCCTCGAGCGTGGCGTCGCCGAGGGAGAGTTGCCGGCCGATTTCGACTGCGGTACGGCCGCGACCTTCTACGCGACCGTGCAGCACGGCATGTCGATCCAGGCGCGCGACGGCGCGTCGCGCTCGGCTCTTCTGGCGACGGTGGCCGGGGCAATGGCGGCTTGGATAGCGATGGCCAGCACCGGGGCAGCGTGACGTCGAACCCGGCTGACAAGAACGATATTCAGGTCACGGCAGAGACGGCTCGAGCCTGCCGGCAACGAAGCCAACGGCACGCTCCGCCACTCCCCTGTCGGCGAGAATGCGGCGGTGGCCGAGCCCGTCGGCCCAGTAAAGCCGCACATGGTCGCCGGCGCGCGTGTAGAGCCTTGCATGCTCGGCGGACACTTCGCGGTCGTCCGGCGCGTGGATCACCAGCGTCGGCAGCGGCGTGCTTGCGAGCTGGCGGTCACCGGTGAACTCGTGCAACGGCCGGCCGGCGATGCGCTCGACCCGGTCGGCCATGGCGGCCTGCGAGCGCGAGCCGACATTCAGCATGCGGCTGAAATCAGCGAAGATCGCCGGCAGCGAGCTCGGCGCGGCGATAAGCACCAGCCGCCCGGCCGCCAATCGCGGGATGTTCCTGATCGAACCGGCGACGGCGTTGGCGGCAACGGCACCACCGAAGGAATGGCCGACAATGGCGGCAAACGGCCCGAACCATTCGCCGGCAACCCGTGCCGCATCGACCCCGCTGACCAGGGTAAGCCGGCGGCCCTGCGACTGGCCGTGGCCCGGCAGGTCGAGCGAGACCACCTTGTAGCCGGCATCGCGATAGGCTTCGATCAGCGTGCGCATGTATTCGGTGCGCGAACGCCAACCATGGATGACGAGCACGGTGCCGGCAGCCGCCCTGCCCGGCTCGGGCCGGAATTCATGCACCATGACGCAGCCGGTTCTGGTCTTTAGCCGATGATGGCGTGCCTGGGTCATGAAATCGGCGGCGCGGTCGATTGCGCGGCGCTCGCCTTCGCTCAAGCTTTTCTCGTGCGGCGTGCGGCAGAACAGCTCGAATGCAGCACGCCCGGTGAGTCGCGGTGCCACATGCTCAGCCACGCCGAACGTGCCGCGGATGACCTTCAGTCCAAATGATGCCATAGTGGCGGTCCATTCATTAGTTCAAGCATGAACATAATAGTTCAAACATGAACATTAAGCAAGACCTGCCCTGGGACAACCCGCGTTTTCGCAACTGGGTCGCGGTGGCGCGCGCCTGCCATGTGCTGGAACGCACCCTGGCGGTGAAGCTTGCGCCGCTCGACCTGAAGCCGGCGCAGCTCGACGTGCTGATGAACCTCTACCGTCATCCCGGCATGTCGCAGCACGACCTCGCTCGCCGGCTGCTGGTCGGCCGCTCCAACATCACCATGCTTTTGCCGCAGCTGGAGACGCGCGGCCTGCTGCGCCGCGAGGGCGATGAGAAGGACAAGCGCGTGCTGCGGCTGACGTTGACCGAGGCCGGCGAGGCACTGCTGATGCAGGCACTGAAGGTCCATATGGCGCTGATCGAGAAGGCGATGAGCCAGTCGACACCGGAACAATGCGACATGATCGGCGAACAGATGCGTAGGGTTGCCGAGGTTTTGAAGACCGCCTGACAGCCCAGTGCTCCACCACCAATGCTTCACCACATCGATTTTTTCGCGCGCTCTGGCCATTCCTTGTCGTAGACCTCGCCGTCAATGTTCTTGCGGCTGGTGATTTCCAGGATTTGGCCGGGAGTCGGCAGCGATCTCGGGTCGACATGCCTTGCCGGATTCCACAGTTCCGATCGGTGGATGGCGCGGGCGCACTGGAAATAAACCGCATCGATCTCGATGATCGTCACCGAGCGCGCCGGCTTGCCCTCGACAGCGAACGAGGCGCAGAGCCCGGTATCGGTGGTGATGTGGGCGCGGCCATTGACGCGCAGCGTCGTGCCGGAACCCGGCACCAGGAACAGGAGCGCGACGCGCGGATCGCGAAGGATGTTCCTTAGCGAATCGGCACGGTTGTTGCCGCGCCGGTCCGGCATCATCAGCGTTTTCGGATCGTGGATACGGACGAAGCCGGCGAGATCGCCGCGCGGAGAGCAGTCCAGCCCTTCTGGCCCGCAGGTTGCGAGCGCGGCAAACGGCGAAGCCTCGATGATAGCTGCGTATTCGCGAATCAGCTGGTCGAGTTCCTTGACCACTGACGCTTCACCAGGCTGGCCATAGAGCGCTTCGAGCTGTTCGACGCTGGTGACTATCGACATGTTTTCGTCTCCAAACCGTTGCCGGCGCTACTCCAGATGGATGACGTTTTCACGACAAATGCCCGTTTGCCGGTCATCAGGAAACGGGTGTCGAGGCAACGCGAACAGGGGCAGACTGTTCTATCCCGAGAAAACCGTTCAGCGGTCGCGGCTCAGCCCCTTCTCTTCCAGCTCGGCGAGATAGGCGGCCCAGCGTGCATCCTTCTCATGACCCAGCGTATGCAGGTAATTCCAGGTGAAGATACCGGTGTCGTGGAAATCATCGAAGGTGATGCGCACGGCATAATTGCCGACTGGCTCGATCTTCAGGATCGCCACGTTGCGCTTGCCGGGAACGGTGACGCGCTGTTCGGGCGAATGGCCCTGCACCTCGGCCGATGGCGAGGCGACGCGCAGCAGCTCGGCCGGCAATTCGAACGGCTGATGGCCAGGAAAGGTGACGGAAAGCAGCTTGCGGTCCTTCGAGACCCTGAGTTCCTTGGGCGCTGTCATGGTGGTGGATCCTGCGGAGAACCGCCCTTCCCTACGCCGCTTCGCGTCGAGGGAAAAGGCCGCATGGAAAGTTCCGACATGATCTGTCGGCGTCGGAATGTTACCGATGATCGCGAGCTTCTATCTTGAATGGCAAGTTGGCTCGTATCACATAGCCATATATAACGAAGCCGTTCACGGCCACGGAAAGCGCATACGCATGGATATGATCGATCCTTTCGGTCGCACGATTACCTACCTGCGCGTGTCGGTCACCGACCGCTGCGATTTCCGCTGCACCTATTGCATGGCCGAGGACATGACGTTCCTGCCCAAGAAGGACCTGCTGTCGCTGGAAGAGCTCGACCGGCTCTGCACGGTCTTCATCGAAAAGGGCGTGCGCAAGCTCCGCCTCACCGGCGGTGAGCCGCTTGTGCGCAAGAACATCATGCACCTGGTACGCCAGCTTTCGCGGCATCTCGAGAGTGGTGCACTGGAAGAGCTGACGCTGACCACCAACGGATCGCAGCTTTCCCGCTTTGCCGCCGAGCTCGCCGACTGCGGCGTCAAGCGCATTAACGTCTCGCTCGATACCCTCGATGCCGACAAATTCCGCCAGATCACCCGCTGGGGCAATCTGGACAAGGTCATGGACGGCATCGACGCCGCGCAGGCGGCCGGGCTAAAGGTAAAGCTCAATGCCGTGGCGTTGAAGGACTTCAATGACGCCGAATTGCCTGAAATGCTGCGCTGGGCGCATGGCCGCGGCATGGATCTGACGGTCATCGAAACCATGCCGATGGGCGAGATCGATGCCGACCGCACCGACCAGTATTTGCCGCTGTCGCTGCTGCGCGCGGCTCTCGAACGCCAGTTCACGCTAAGCGACATTCCCTACAAGACCGGTGGCCCGGCCCGCTATGTCCAAGTCGCCGAGACCGGCGGGCGGCTGGGCTTCATCACACCGATGACGCATAATTTCTGCGAAAGCTGCAACCGGGTCCGGCTGACCTGCACCGGCACCCTTTACATGTGCCTCGGCCAGGAAGATGCGGCCGACCTGCGCGCGCCGCTGCGTGCGTCGGAAGGCAACGAGCTGGTCGCCGACGCCATCGACGAAGCAATCGGCCGCAAGCCCAAAGGCCACGACTTCATCATCGATCGCCGCACCAACCGTCCGTCGGTGTCGCGGCATATGAGCGTCACCGGCGGCTGATTTTTCGCCGATTTCGTGCAAGAATAATCGCCTTGGTATCGGCGCGAGGCAAGGCGTGCAGCGGTTTTTTGCAGTCCTGACGTTTTTCGGAGTGATGGCGGGGACCACGGCAGTTGCCGCGCCATTTACCTATACGAACGAGCGCTTCGGTACCATCTGCACCTTTCCGGATGAAATCTTCACTCTTCGCCAGTCTGAGCCGGACAATGGCGATGGACAACAATGGCTCACTGCCGATGGCGCCAGCCTGATCTGTTCGGGTATCCTCAACATCGATGATGACACCCCGACAGCCTTGGTCTCCGCCGAGAGGGCCGGCAAGGAACCTGGCTACAGGATCACCTACAGCAAGACCGGCAAGGACTGGGCGGTGCTGTCGGGCATCAAAGGCGAGAACATCTTCTACGAACGCCGCCTGTTCGGAAAAGACGGTGTCATCCGCACGGTCTGGATCGACTACCCGCCAGCCCTGAAATCGAAATACGACCCGCTCGTCGATGCGATCGCCGGCAGCCTCAGGGGACCGTGAGCATCCGGCGACGTCAGAACTTATTGGCAGCCTATTGTTTTTGCTAGCGAGTCACGGTTGTTGGCGCGTGTAGTCATATCGTACGGCAAGCCATTTTTTGCCGCTGCCATTGGCCTGGAGGAAATGTTGCTCGGCCACTTCGTGATTGTCGCCGTCCCTGGAAATGACGAAATCGGAGGCCGTGAACCGCCCTTCGACCTCGGGGCCGAAGCCGACGAAACCAAGCGGCTGGAACAGGAGTGAAATCTTGCCGTCCTCCTCACCACCAAAACTCCAGGCGGGCATGATCCCTGCCGGGAAACGGGTGTCCATGGAGACATACTTCCAGCGGCCCTCCACTCGGTCATAGCTCAAATAGGCTATCGGCTGGAAGTCCGGCATTTTCGACCCGGGCGCCGGGCGCATCACCTCCTGCATGAAGGGACCGATCATCGTGCGCTCGGCCACCAGCCCGGTCATGACGATCGGCTGCGCACCGGGCGTTGGCCAGATCGTGTTGACGACGGACCATTTCCCGACGCGGCGAGCGAGCTCATCCGCTTCGTGACCCGGCGTGGACATCCGTTCGACTGCCGACGCCGAAGCGCCGTTCTCGGCGAACGCAGGCGCTATCGCCATGAGGATGACGGCCAGGGCAGAAGAGAACCGGAAAGCCGACGAAACATGCCGCCTGCTGCCTGTGCCAAGCCAGTCCGCATTGCCTCGTGCATTCATCATGGACCATCTCCCCAACACGATCAGAAGCTTACAATGACCAATTTGGTGAATCTTGCCGAGCAAATTTGATCTCGTCGAAAATTTTCCTCGAGCCGCAGTGTGATAAATTTGCCCTCCGGACCTATCCTTTAGAACGGCACCTTTTTTGGGTCACACCCAGAAAAGGTCTCGTCCGCAAACGGTCACCGGATTTACCGCAAGCCCATTCGGGCCTAGCCTCTGCTCTGGAGCGGTTCTTCGCCCAGTGGGGGAATACGATATGCGCAAACTCATTCTTTCTCTTGCATTGCTCAGCCTCGCGGCCCTGCCCGCGGCGGCTCAGTCGATCGGCGGCACCTATGCCGTGGCCGGCACCAATTTCGATGGGTCGTCCTATGGTGGCGACGCGACGATCACGCTGACCAGCGAGACGACCTGCACGATCCATTGGGAGACAGGCGGCTCGTCCTCGGACGGTATCTGCATGCGCAATGATGATGCCTTCTCCGCCGGTTATGTCATGGGCAAGGCGGTCGGTCTTGTCGTCTACAAGGTGCAGGACGACGGCTCGCTGCGTGGCCTGTGGACGATTGCCGGCAAGGAAGGCAACGGCACTGAGGTACTGACGCCCAAATAAGCCCTGCCGCTCTTGCGCGACAGATGTTACGGGCCATAGAAAGGCTGTGGCCCAGCCCTTTGACGTTGCTGTTTTGCGGGTGCCTGCTAGACGCTTGCTGCAGGACTCACCCGGTAATCGCCTTGCCTCTTTCGCCAAACCTGCGCGGCGCGTTGTTCATGATGGTGGCCATGGCTGGTTTCACCCTCAACGACGCTATCACCAAATTCTCGTCGGAATCGATGAACATGGCGCAGGTCATGCTGATCCGCGGCGCCTTCGCTTCGCTTTTCGTTGGCCTGCTTGCGTGGCAACGCGGCGCGCTTGCCCGGCCAGGTTCGATGCTGCAGCCGACCGTTGCGCTGCGCGTCGCCGGCGAGGCCGGCGCCACGGTGTCCTTCCTGGTTGCTCTGGCGCATCTTCCGATCGCCAATGTCTCCGCCGTGCTGCAGGCGCTGCCGCTGGCGGTGACGATGGCCGCAGCGCTTGTGTTCAACGAGGGCGTCGGCTGGCGGCGCTGGCTAGCTATTGCCGTCGGTTTTGCCGGCGTGCTGATCATCGTGCGGCCGGGCTTCGAAGGGTTCAGCGTCTTTTCTCTGCTGGCGCTGGCCAGCGTGGCATGCTGTGCGGTGCGCGATCTCGCCACCAAGCGGATACCGCAGGCAATTCCGACATTGCTGGTGTCGAGCGCCACCGCCCTTGCCATGACGTTTCTGGGCGCGGCATTGCTTTCACCGATGGGCGGCTGGACACCGATGACAGGACAAAGCACGGCGTTCCTGGCGCTGGCGGCGGTGCTCGTGCTCATCGGCTACCACTTCATCATCACGGCGATGCGGGTGGGCGATATCTCCTTCATCGCGCCGTTCCGCTACACCGCCCTGCTCTGGTCGATCCTGCTTGGCTTCACGATCTTCGGCGATGTCCCGGATCTGCCGATGATCGGCGGTGCCACGATCATCATCGGCTCAGGCCTCTATGCACTCTACCGCGAACGGATCGTCGGCCGGCGAAAGACAGCCGCCGAAAGCACTGGACCGGACATGGCGCCGGACGGCATATAGAATGACTGTCGACGACTGTCTGATTTGAAAACTGGATTTTGGGTCTAGGCAGCAAACGATGGGCCGAGATATCGCAGGGATCATTCTAGCCGGCGGCCGGTCGAGCCGGATGGGCGGCGGCGACAAGACGCTGCTTGCGCTTGGCGACGGTACCCTGCTCGACCATGTCGTTTCGCGCCTTGGCCCGCAGGTCGGACCGCTTGCGCTAAACGCCAATGGCGATCCGACACGGTTTGCCGCGACGGGGCTTCCGGTGCTTGCCGACACCGTCAAAGGTTATGCCGGGCCGCTTGCCGGGATCCTGACCGGCCTCGAATGGGCTTCCGACACGACCTGCCAGGCGCTGGTCACGGCTGCCGGCGATACGCCTTTCCTGCCGAGGGATATGGTCGAGCGGCTGCTCGCGGCAGCCTATGCGCGCTCCGGCTCGATCGCCGTTGCCTGTTCCGGCGGCAAACGACATCCGACCTTTGCACTCTGGCCGCTAGGGTTAGATCAGGCCTTGCGACAATTTCTCGTCGAGGAAGACAACCGGCGCGTTGCGGCGTTCATCGACCGGCACGGTTTTGTCGAGGTGGAATTTCCCATCCTGAAATCCGGCGGGGCCGAGATCGATCCGTTCTTCAACATCAACACTCCCGACGACCTTGCCCAGGCCGCGCATCTGTTGCGGAGCATCGAGCCATGAAAAGACGTGTCTTCGGCATCACCGGCTGGAAGAACTCCGGCAAGACGACATTGACCGAAAAGCTGGTAGCCGAGTTCGTCCGGCGCGGCTGGAAAGTGTCGACGGTAAAACACGCCCATCATGATTTCGACATCGACAAACCCGGAGCGGACAGCTTTCGCCACCGGCAGGCGGGAGCAGTGGAGGTCGCGGTCGTGTCGGGCAGGCGCTGGGCGCTGATGCACGAATTGCGCGGCGAGGACGAGCCGACGCTGGACGCGATCCTGTCACGGCTGGCACCCTCCGATATCGTGCTGGTCGAGGGTTACAAGCGCGAGGCGCACAAGAAAATCGAGACGCGACGGCTCGAGGCCAAGGACCGGACACCGCTCTCGGCAGGCGATCCACACATTGTCGCCATCGCGTCCGACTTCCACATTGTCGGCGAAGACCTGCCGGCCTTCGATCTCGACGACACGAATTCGATAGCTGACTTCATCGAGCGCGCCACCGGCCTGACGCGCTGAGATCGCGGCCGCAGGGGGCTTCCGGCCACTTTCTCTCCATTCAGGCGTTTGACCCAGCGTCACCGTTTTCTGAACATGACCTTCCCTCAAGCGACGGTTTTGCAGTTGCTTTTTCTTGGGAAAGAATGGGAGTATCGCGCCAGCGGGCGGTCAAAAGCACCGCCCACAGAGCCGTTCGGGAACGACGGCCGGGACCAACAGAGAGGACCATTATGCGTATTGCACTGCGTATCGCGCTCGCCGCTTCGGCTGCGCTGCTGACGCTTGGCGTTGCCCAGGCGCAGGAAAAAACCTTGAGGATCGGCACCGAGGGAGCGTATCCGCCATTCAACAACCTCACCGCCGACGGCCAACTCGTGGGCTTCGATATCGACATCGCCAAGGCGCTTTGCGACGAGATGAAGGTGAAGTGCACCTTCGTCGCGCAGGACTGGGACGGCATCATTCCAGCCCTTCAGGCAGGCAAGTTCGACGCCATCGTCGCGTCGATGTCGATCACGCCGGAACGCGCCGAGAAGGTCGACTTCACCCACAAATATTACAATACGCCGCCGGCGATCGCCGCGCCCAAGGACACCGACATCAAGGGTGTCACCAAGGAAGATTTGGCCGGCAAAACGATCGGCGTGCAGGCGTCCACCACGCATTTCAACTATTCGACCAAGACTTATACCGACAGCACCGTCAAGCCGTACCCGACCGCACAGGAATACCAGCTCGATCTGGCCAATGGCCGGCTCGATGCCGCCAACGACGACGTCGTCGTGCTGCAGCAATGGCTGGATTCGCCGGACGGCGCCTGCTGCAAGCTGGTCGGCACAATCAAGCCGGTTATCGAAATCCACGGTCCGGGCGCCGGCATTGCCGTGCGCAAGGGCGAGACCGATCTGGTCAACCAGTTCAATGCGGCGATCGACGCCATCCGCGCAAACGGAAAGTACAAGGAAATCAACGACAAATACTTCAAATATGACGTTTATGGCGGCGAGTCCTGATCGACCGACATAGGATGACGTGAACGGCGGGAGATTCCCGCCGTTCTTATAAGGACGCCGCGCACGAGGGGTGATGCGGTACGGGTCTCGAAGAGCCTCAAGGAGAACAGGCAGGCGGATGCAGAGCGCACTGACGCTTCTCAGTTGGGGACCCGAAGGCTGGCTCGACGACATCGCCGCGGGTGTATTTGTCACGGTATGTCTTGCGCTGGCCACCCTGCCTTTCGGGCTGACGCTCGGCTTTTTCGTGGCGCTGGCCAAACAATCGGAAGAGCCGTCGCTGAGACTGGCCGGGAACATCTACACCACGATTTTTCGCGGAATACCCGAGCTGCTCACCCTATTTCTCATCTTCTTCGGCATCCCATTGATCCTGCAGTACATTGTCCGGCTGGTGAGCCCTGGCACCTCCGCCGACGTCAACAGCTTCGTCGCCGGCATGATCGCGCTGTGCTTCATTTTCTCCTCTTATTCCAGCGAGGTGTTTTTATCCGCATTCCGCGCCATTCCAAAAGGGCAATATGAGGGAGGCTATTCGGTTGGCCTGTCCAGCGGCCAGACGATGCGGCTGATCGTGTTGCCGCAGTTGATCCGCATCGCGTTGCCCGGACTTGCCAATCTCTGGCTTATCCTGCTCAAGGACACCGCGCTCGTCTCGGCCGTCGGCCTCAACGAGATCCTCCGGCAGAGCGGGGTTGCCGCTCGCGTCACCAAGCACGCCTTCCTGTTTTACGGTTTTGCCGGCCTGATCTATCTCCTGCTGGCGATCGTCTCCTCCTTCGGCATCAATGCGATCGAACGAGCGGTCGGCAGCAGCGAGGTCAAAAGATGAGCCTGGCCACCGACACGCTGAAGGTCGACCGGCCGCCGCCGCCCGCACGCGGCTGGTCGCGCCAACGCATCCTCGGCCATGTCCTGGTCGGCCTGTGGATCGCTCTCGGCATCGGCATGGTCGTCTACCTGGTCGCTGCGTGGAACCCGGAGTTCTTCCAGAAATATGCACCCGGCTACATATCCGGCCTCGGCATCACCCTGTTGCTGGTTGCCATCTCGATTGTGCTTGGCGCGATCCTGTCGGTGCCGATCGCCTATGCACGCATGTCGAAGAACCCGATCCTTTCGGGGTTCGCCTATGCCTATGTCTATTTCTTTCGCGGCACGCCGCTGTTGGCGCAGACCTTCCTGGTCTACTATGGGGTCGGCTCCTTCCGGCCGGAGCTCGAGATGGTCGGACTGTGGGGCTTCTTCCGCGAAGCGTTCAACTGCGCGATCTTCGCCTTTTCGCTGAATACGGCCGCCTATCAAGCCGAGATTTTGCGTGGCGCAATCGAGAGCGTGCCGAGGGGCCAGTGGGAAGGTGCCGCCTCGCTCGGCCTGCACAAACTGCAGACGATGTGGAAGATCATCCTGCCGCAGGCGCTGATCGTCGCGTTGCGCCCGTATGGCAACGAGATCATCCTGATGATCAAGGGCTCGGCAATCGTCGCCATCATCACGGTCTACGATTTGATGGGCATCACCCGGCTCACCTATGCGCGCACCTTCGACTTTCAGTCGTATATCTGGGCGGCGATCATCTATCTGATCATCGTGGAAACATTGCGTCACGCGGTCGAGTGGATCGAACGGCGCATCACCATCCATCTGCACCGCTGACTCCCATCGCCTTGCCTGATCCGGTAAGAAGACCGCAAAGCAGGCTTCTAAGGGATTCGAAAACATGGCTTCGGTGGCATTTCTTGGTCTTGGCGTCATGGGCTATCCGATGGCCGGGCATCTCAAGAACAAGGGCGGTCACGACGTCACCGTCTACAACCGCACCAGGGCCAAGGCCGAGCAGTGGGTTGCCCAGCATGGCGGCAGCTTCGCCGCGACACCAGCGGAGGCGGCCGCGGGCAAGGACTTCGTCTTTTCCTGCGTCGGCAATGACGACGATCTGCGCTCGGTGACGACCGGCGCCGGAGGCGCCTTCAATTCCATGAAGAAAGGCGCCATCTTCATCGACAATACCACCGCATCGGCGGAGGTCGCGCGCGAACTGGCGCAGCAGTCGGAAGCGCTCGGGTTTGCGTTCCTCGACGCCCCGGTCTCCGGCGGCCAGGCAGGCGCCGAGAACGGCATGCTGACCGTGATGGTCGGCGGCGAGTCCGACGCCTTCGACAGGGCCAAGCCAGTCATAGATGCTTATGCCCGCATGGTCGGATTGATGGGACCGGCCGGGGCTGGCCAGCTCACCAAGATGATCAACCAGATCTGCATCGCCGGCCTCGTTCAGGGCCTGGCCGAGGGCATCCATTTCGGCAAGAAGGCAGGGCTCGACATCGAAAAGGTCATCGAGGTGATTTCCAAGGGTGCGGCCGGTTCCTGGCAGATGGAGAACCGGCACAAGACGATGAATGCCGGCAAATATGATTTCGGCTTCGCCGTCGACTGGATGCGCAAGGATCTTGGCATCTGCCTCGCCGAGGCCGACCGCAACGGCGCCAAACTGCCGGTGACGGCACTTGTCGACCAGTTCTACAAGGACGTGCAGGCGATGGGCGGCAAGCGCTGGGACACGTCCTCGCTGCTGGCGCGGCTGGAGAAATAGGACTTCACCGTGGCCGAGCTTTCGCCTCAATCCAGCGCCGATGAAATCGTTGCTCATCTGCGCTCGATCGCCTCGGAGGAAAATCGGCTTGGCATGCTGCGCTACGGCATCAAGATCGAACGTGCGCTCGGTATCTCGCATGGCGTGCAGCGGCAGATTGCCAAGAAAATCAAGCGCAACCATGAGCGTGCCTTTGAGCTTTGGCAGACAGGCATCATGGAGGCGCAGTTCATCGCTTCCGTGACAGCCGATCCGGAGCGGTTCTCCGCCGCGGATGCAAGACGATGGGCGGCGACTTTCGACTCGTGGGATATCGTCGACGGGGTCTCCGATCTCTTTGTCGACACGGATTGCTGGAAGGAATTGATCGCCGAATTCGCGGTCGACGAACGGGAATTCGTTCGACGCACGGCTTTTGCGATGATGGCCTGGTCGGTGGTCCACCGGAAGAAGGAACCCGAGACGACCTTCCTCGAATTCTTGCCGATCATCGAAGCGCATGCGACCGACGCCCGCAATTTTGTGAAGAAGGCCGTGAACTGGGCGCTTCGTTCGATCGGCAAGCGATCGATGAATTTGCACGGCCCTGCCCTTGCCGTGGCGCTAAAACTGGCGGCCTCGACAGACAGGACCGCACGCTGGATCGGCAAGGACGCCGTGAAGGAACTTTCCGATGCCAAGACGCTCGAGCGGCTCGCCGCCAGAAAAGCTTGACCTGAGCGAAGTGCGCTTCACGGAGGTGAAGCAATCGACGCGCGCCGATTTCGAAAACCTGTTCGAGCAACCCGGCGGGCCGAAATACTGCTGGTGTATGGCTTGGCGCAATCTCGACCGCCGCGAGCATGTCGAGAACGACGAGAAGAAACGCGCGATGATGACGCTGATCGACGCCGGCACGCCGGTCGGCATTGTCGCCCAGATCGATGGCCGGACCGTCGGCTGGTGCTCGATTGCGCCGCGCGAGACCTACCGCAAGCTGTCACGGCAGCAGGACGATAGCGAGATGGGCATCTGGTCGATCGTCTGCTTCTTTGTGCCGAGAGCGTTGCGCGGCGGCGGGCTGGCAAGCGCATTGCTCGACGCGGTCATCGATCACGCCTTTGCCAAAGGCGCCAGGACGATCGAAGCCTATCCCGTCGACCAGGCTTCGCCGAGCTACAGCTTCATGGGTTTTCGCGACATGTTCGTCGCCCGCGGCTTTCGCGAGATCGGCATGACCGGCTCGCGCCGGCATGTGATGCGGCTTGAGCGTTGACCTGTGAGGCAGCGGCAGCTTTACTTGATGTCCGCAGATCAAGGCTCAACGGCGGAGCAGCGATGAGCAACCGTTTAAATCAGGCACGATCATGGCAACTGCCTTGTTGGCGTCCGCGATCGCGGCAAGCGCTTCCACTGGGACCATGCACATTTTCTGGAAGGATCTGCGCCCGGCGACCCAGGCAGCCGCCGAAAGCGTCGGACTGCCGATGATCGCGGCCAAAATGCCGGATCGTGGCGAGACGCTCTCACTCGACTTGCAGGACAAGACCGTGCAACTCGCAGGCTATGCGCTGCCGGTCGACCGCGATGGTGATCTCGTCTACCAATTCCTGCTGGTGCCGTGGACGGGAGCCTGCAGCCACATGCCGACGCCGCCGCCCAACCAGATCGTCCTCGTCACGCCTGCACAGCCTTACAGGATGTCCGAGGCCTACCAGCCGGTTTCGGTGACCGGCGCATTATGGCCGGGCATGGAGAAGAGCCAGCTTTTCATCCTCGACGGCGTCAGTGTCATCCAGTCGGGCTACACCGTGCGCAAGGCCGAGGTGGTTAACGTCGACGCCGTGCCGGACACGATCACGCTGCCGGTCAACTCGCCCTGGAGTTTCCTCAACAAAAAGAAGAACTAAACAGAAAAATCTCAGGCGGCGTTGGCGCCGGACTCCTTGTCGAGCATCATGTAATCCAGCGGCATCTCGGTCGTGTATTTGATCTGCTCCATGGCGAAGGAAGACGACACGTCGCGGATCTCGATCTTGGCGATCAGCCGCTTGTAGAAGGCGTCGTAGGCGGCGATATCGGGCACCACGACGCGCAAGAGATAGTCGACGTCGCCGCTCATGCGATAGAATTCGACCACTTCCGGGAATTCCTGGATGACCTCCGAAAAGCGCCGCAGCCATTCATGGCTGTGCGAATTGGTGCGGATCGAGACGAACACCGTTACCCGCACGTTGACCTTTTCATGATCGAGGATGGCGACGCGCCGCTTGATGACGCCCTCTTCCTCGAGCTTCTGGATGCGCCGCCAGCACGGCGTCGTCGACAGGCCGACCTTCTTGGCGACGTCGGCGACTGCAAGCGTCGCATCCTCCTGCAGGAGGCGGAGAATTTTTCTATCAAGGCGGTCCATTGGGTGCTCCCCTGATGCAAGTCGTCCAAGTGCGCAGCGGCCTTGGCACAACGACATGCATAAAAACAAGAATTTAACGCGCGTCCCCTCATGCGCGACGCGCTTCGAGGAATGGATTACCATAATCCCTCTTGCTCGAGCCTATTACAAGAAAGAAATTCTGCCGCATAGTGCGAAAGCGAGTGATTTCTTGCTGAATGCCTAGCCGAGGCGATAGCGGATTTCCGATCTCAGAAAGGGCAGCAAATCCATTTCAAACCATGGATTGCGCTTCAGCCAGCCGGTGTTGCGCCAGGACGGGTGCGGCAGCGGCAGGACTTTCGGGTCGGTTGCCGCCGCCCAGATGGCACGCCAATCCATGACCGTTTCCGTCAGCGAGGGACGGCGCGCCGCGCCCATATGCCAGCTTTGCGCGTAGATGCCGATCGTCAGCACCATATCGACTTGCGGCATCAGCGCCATCAGCGATGTGCGCCAGGCCGGCGCACATTCGCGGCGCGGCGGCAGGTCGGCGCCCCTGGCGTCCTGACCGGGAAAGCAAAAGCCCATCGGCACGATGGCAAACTTGTCCGTGTCATAGAATTCCTCGCTGCCGACGCCCAGCCAGCTTCGCAGCCGGTCGCCGGAGGCGTCGGTGAACGGCATCCCTGTAATGTGAACCTTGGTACCCGGCGCCTGGCTGGCGATCAGGATACGCGCACTCGACGATGGCCTGAGCACCGGACGCGGCTGGTGCGGCAACGGCCTGCCGGCCGGGTTATCGACGCAGGTGCGGCAGGCGCGTACCCTCGCCGCCAAGGCTTCCAGCTCTTCGCTCATTCGGAACTCGTTGTCAGGCGGCGGCACTCGGCCGGCTGGAGATTTCCCGATGCCAGCGCAGCACGTTCGTGCACTCTTCGGGTACCTTGATGCGAGCCGGCTTCATGAAGTCGATGGCGACCAGCCCGGTGATGTCGGCGATCGAATAGGCATCGCCGGCGACGAATTCCCTGCCGGCGAGCTCAGTGTCCAGAAATCTCAGGAATTCGATCGCCTTCGGCTTGTTGGCCTCGCCCCATTCGGGGATTTGCGGGATCTCCCATTCCCTCATTGCGGGGTGGATGTGCCGGAACGCCGCAGCGACGCAGCCGAACAGATTGAACTCCACACGTCTTTGCCACATCTCGACGATCGCCTTGCCGAGCGCGCCACGCCCGAACAAAGCCGGCTCGGGGTGCAGTTCCTCGAAGTAACGACAGATTGCGACGGATTCGGTGATGACAGTGCCGTCGTCGAGCTCGAGCACCGGTAGACGCTTCAGCGGATTGCGCGAGCTGACCGGCTGCTCTTTGTGCTCCAGCGCGCCCATGTCGACGGGCACCAGCGGAACCTGAAGTCCCTTTTCGGCCAGAAAAATCCGAACCCGGCGTGGATTGGGCGCACGCCCGCCGTCGAACAGCTTCATCTCTATCCTCCTCGTCCGTCTCGACGAACTATAGGCACAGCTCACCAGAAGCGAAAAATTTCGCGCAAGGCGTCGCCGATCGACGCCAAGGTACCGTGCTTTCTTTCAACCAGCTCATGGCCGTGGCTCTCGCGCCAGTTCTTCGGCTCGTCGAAAGTTCCGGCCCAGATGCCGGCTTTGCCCGCGCGCGCAGCAGCTTCCTCGGTCTCGAAATCGCCAAAGGCGACCGCCCAGCCGGCCTCGACCTGCGCGCGGTTGAGATCCTTGCCGCCGGCCTTGCAGTCGCCGAGCAGCCTGCCGTAGCGGTCGCGCTGCCAGCCGCTGCAGGAGACGGCTTTGCCGGCGATCAACCGCACCAGGGACTGCCGCGCGAGCTTGCCGCAAGGATAGTCGGCACCGTCCTTGCGGCAGATTTGCGAATATTCCGGCGCGTCGATGCCACGCATGCGGATACGCTCGCCGCCGAGCGTGATGCTATCGCCGTCATTGACGGTGGCCGCGCCCTCCGTCTTGCGCGTCTCGATCCGGTCGAGGCGCGCCGCCAGGAGGATCGCCAGGCCGAGCACGATGAGTGTCAGCCCATAGTCCATCAGTCGGCGCCACAGGCTTCGCGGACGTGGCGCATAGTATCGCTGGCGAGGCCATTGCGACCACGAACGGCTCATATGGCAAACCGTTGGTTAATCATTCGAACGTAGCTTAACGATTTGAAATTGCTGCCCGCGTAAATTGAAGACTTCATGCCCCTGCAACGCTCGACCATGGCAGACAAGTTTATTGTGGACCGCAGGAAACGCCATCGCAACAGCGATGTCGCGCGCGCGGTGCGCAAGACGCGCGACCGTCTTTCGCAGCAAGCCGGAAATCCCGACTTCGACCGCGAGCTGTTGAAGCTCCACGCGCTTTCGATGACCGGCGGCGTGATCGTCATTCCGCTGCTCATCCTGGCAACGGCCGCGGCAGGCTTGTTCGCGGGCATCGGCAAGGAGATCGGCGTCTGGGCGCTGTTCACATTCATCTGCTATACCATCGTTGCATTCATGGCCAGACGCGTCACTCAAGCGTCCGAGCTCAACCCGCTGGAAACGCATAGGGATTTCCTGATCGGCCATTTTCTGTGCGGGCTTGGCTGGGCCTGGTTCGCATGGCTCGGCTGCGAAGCTTGCCAAATGGATCAGTTCCAGGTCGCCAAGGCGGTGGTGCTGCTGCTCGCCATGTCGGCAACCGCGATCCTGGCCTCGTCCCTGCGCGGTGCGCTGTTGGCGACCTTCGCCCTCCCGGTCGCCATCTATGCTTATGCCAGTGCGAAATTATGGATGCCGGTCGAGGCGATCATGGCAGGCTTGCTGATCTCCTCGTTGCCTTTCTTCGCCTATGTAGCGCGCCAGCTCAACCGTTCCTCGCTGATGCTGCTGTCGTTCCGCTCCGAAAAGGATGCGCTGATTGCCGAACTGGAGACGGCGAAATCGATGTCGGACGAGGCACGGCGGCGGGCGGAAGACGCCAATCTGGCGAAATCGCGTTTCCTGGCCTCGATGAGCCACGAACTGCGCACACCGCTCAATGCCATTCTCGGCTTTTCCGAAGTGATGGCCAACGAGGTGCTCGGCCCGATGAGCAACCCGACCTATCGCGACTATGCCCGTGACGTGCACGACTCCGGACAGCATCTGCTCGACCTGATCAACGAAATTCTCGATTTGTCGCGCATCGAAGCGGGCCGCTACCAGCTCAACGAGGAGCCGATGATGCTGCTCTCAGTCGTCGAGGATTGCTGCCACATGATGGAGCTGAAGGCGCGCAACAAGGACATCCGCATCGTCCAGGATTTCGAAAACGCCTTGCCGCGCTTGTTCGCCGACGAACGCGCGGTGCGGCAGATTGCGCTCAACCTGTTGTCCAATGCCATAAAGTTCACCGCCACCGGCGGCGAAATCCGCGTGCGCGTCGGCTGGACGGCGGGCGGCGGGCAATATCTCTCCGTCAAGGACAATGGGCCGGGCATACCGGAAGACGAGATTCCGATCGTGCTTTCGGCCTTCGGCCAGGGCTCGATCGCCATCAAGAGCGCCGAACAGGGCACCGGGCTTGGCCTGCCGATCGTGCAAGGCTTGCTGGCCATGCATGGCGGCGAATTCCAGCTCCATTCCAGGCTGCGCGAAGGCACCGAGGCGATCGCCATCTTCCCGCTGAGCCGGGTGATGGAGGAACTGCCGGCGCTGCCGACCAAGGCGGTGGCCTCGCGCCGGCGCTGAATGCTCAACCGCGGACCGCCGCTGCCATGCCGGAGCTGGTCAGCGCGGCCGCCTTGATCAGGCCGGCGGCAAGAGCCGCCCCTACCGCCTCGCCTTGACTGACGCCCAGATCGAGCAGCGGGCGAAGGCCGAGGCGCTCGGCGGCCTTGGCATGACCAGGCTCCGGCGACAGGCTTGCGAGGAGACAATGATCGAGCGCGGCGGGGTTGGCGGCATGTAGGACACCAGCGGCGGCAGTCACCGCAAACCCATCGAGCAGCACCGGGATCTTCTGCATCCGCGCCGCCAGAATGGCGCCGCAGATCGCGGCGAATTCCCGCCCGCCGACCCGGCGCAGCGCTTCCAGCGGGTCCTTGAGGCTCGCGCCGTGAAACGCGACCGCGGCATCGACCACCTCCGCCTTGCGCCTCTGCATCGCCGCGTCTGCCCCTGATCCAGGGCCGATCCAGTCGGCGCCGGTGCCGCCGAACAGTGCCGTGCAAAGGGCCGCGGCGACAGTCGAATTGCCGACGCCGAGGTCGCCAAGGCAAAGCAGGTCGGTGCCGCCGGCAATCGCTTCCATGCCGAAGGCCATGGTAGCGGCACAACCGCGCTCGTCCAGTGCCGCATCCTCGGTAATGTCGGTTGTCGGGATGTGCAGAGCCAGATCGAACACCTTCAAGCCGAGATCGTTGGCGATGCAGATCTGGTTGATTGCTGCACCGCCGGCGGCGCAGAGCTCGACTGCATTTGCCGTGGCGGCGGCCGGGCGCGGTGAAATGCCGTGGCGGGTGACGCCATGATTGCCGGCAAAGATCGCCACCAATGGCCGCGTCACCGCCGGCGGCGCGCGGCCGCTCCACCCGGCAAGCCAGGCGGCGATGTCCTCGATGCGGCCAAGCGAGCCTTTGGGCTTGTCTGCCTTGGCAAACAACTGGCGCACGCGGGCCTTGGCCGCCATATCTCCCGGCGGCAGGCTCACCAGGAGGTCGCGAAAATCGTCGAAAGGCAGCGCGCTGGTCATGTCGATGGCGATCGTCCGTGTGAATTGGTGAGCGGCATAGCCGCCTTGGCCAGCCGGCACAACCTCAAGCCGGCACAAGCTCCAGGCCTGGTACAACTTCGAGGTATTGACGCGAAAGCACCCGTTGGCGGCGCTTCCCGGAGGGCTTGTATTGACTTTGTCGTTGCACCATGTGGAGGCTAGCCAAGGAAATCCTTATGACGGCCATTGAATCCCCGTGCATCCTGGTCTGCTCGATCGATATGAAAACCGGCTTCTGTTTCGGTTGCGGGCGCACGCGCGCGGAAATCGCCGCCTGGATCGACATGACCCCGCAAACCCGCCGCAGCGTCATGGCCGAGCTGCCGGCAAGGCTGGAAACGGTCGAGCGACGCCCCCGCCGGGAAACCCGTCGCAGCCGCATGGCACGCGAACGCGACGCCCTCTCGTGAACTGGCCGCAGAGATGAACCGACTATTGTGGATTCTGATCGTCGCGATCGGGGCGGGTGTACTCCTGCTCATGCTCAACGATTCCGCCGGCAGTACATTCGGCATTGAGAATTACGATTTCAGCCAGCTGATCTGGCTTGGCGCTTTAGCGGCGCTCGTCGGCGCCGGCCTGCTCAGATCGGGCAGACCGTTAGGCACCATGGCCCGCAGCCTCGGCGCCTGGGGTGCCATCGTGCTGGCGCTGATTGCCGGCTATCAGTACCGCTATGAGTTGCAGGATTTCGCCAGCCGCGTCACCGCCGGCCTTGTTCCCGGCAGTCCGCTGGCGCTGGGCGTGGAAGAAGGCCATGCCACCGTCACCCTGGACAAGGCCGGCAGCGGCCATTTCGAAGCGCGCGTCACGATCAACGGCACGCCGATCCTGACGGTTGTCGATACCGGCGCGACCAGCACCGTTCTGACCGCCGAGGACGCGCTGGCGGTCGGGTTCAATTCGGCGGCTCTCCGCTTCACCATACCAATCTCTACCGCCAACGGCATGACACGCGCGGCGGCGGTGCGAACCGACGAACTGTCGATCGGCGGCATCGTGCGCAAGGACATGCCCATCATGATCGCCGCACCCGGCACGCTCGGCCAGAGCCTGCTCGGCATGAATTTCATCGGCTCGCTATCGGGCTTCGACGTACGTGGCGATCGCATGATTTTGCGGGATTGAGTTTTTCCTCAGGCCGCCTCTGCGGTCCGGCCGAAATCGACCTCTGCAAAAGCCGCCTTGAGCACCTGCGGTCCGGCACCCGGCCTTGTCGCATCGGTGGACAGGATCTGCCGATAGCGGCGTGCACCGGGCAGGCCGTGAAACAGCCCGACCATGTGCCGGGTGACATGCCCGAGGCGTCCGCCCTGCTCGATATGGCGTGACGCGTAATCCGCCATGGCATCGATCAGTGCGACAAAATCGAACGACTCAGCTGTGCTGCCGTAAAACGCGGCATCGATGCCGGTGAGTATCCCTGGCGTGTGATAGGCGGCGCGGCCGAGCATGGCGCCATCGACATGGTCGAGATGCGTCAGCGCCTCTGCGAGAGATTGAATACCGCCATTGATGCCGATGAATTTGTTTTGTTTTCTGGCTTTCAGCCGATAGACGCGGCCATAGTCGAGCGGCGGGATGTCGCGATTTTCCTTTGGGCTCAGTCCTTCCAGCCAGGCCTTGCGGGCGTGCACCCACAGCGCGTCGGCGCCGGCCGCGAAAACACCATCGGCCAACGCATCGAGTGCCGGTTCCGGATCCTGCTCATCGACGCCGATGCGGCACTTGACGGTGACCGGTATTTTCACCGCCGCCTTCATTGCGGCGACGCAATCCGCGACGAGCACGGGCGTCTTCATCAGGCACGCGCCGAAGGTGCCCGACTGGACGCGGTCGGACGGGCAGCCGACATTGAGGTTGATTTCATCATAGCCGAAGGCTTCGCCGATGCGCGCCGCCTCGGCCAGCTTTCCCGGATCGGCGCCGCCGAGTTGCAGCGCCAACGGATGTTCGTTGTCGTCGAAGCCAAGCAGCCGCTCGCGTGCGCCGTGGATGACCGCATCGGCCACCACCATCTCGGTATAGAGCAGCGCCTCGCGCGTCAGCTGGCGATGGAAGAACCGGCAGTGCCGGTCCGTCCAATCCATCATCGGCGCCACGGCAACTTTGTGGCGTAACATGTTCATTTTACTACTTTTCTGTCTCAGTCCGTTCGAAAGATGCGCACACCTAACTGAACCGATATACGATTTTGCCGCCGCAACTGAAAGCAAATTGGCATGTCACACATGTCACTGTACGCACCAGTTAGATGCCTGCCGTGGAACGATGGACCGCCGGCGGCATACCAGTCAGCCAAGGCGAAGCGTGTTGCGGGCGATCTGCCACGCGGATTCGACATGCCGCCGCGCCGCCTCCTCCGCCTCGTCCGGCTTGCGCGAGCGGATTGCATCCATGATTTCGGTCATTTCGGCGATCGCCGGCTCGCGGCGGTTCTCCGACGCGATCGTCATTGAGCGGAGCTGGTTGATGCGGACATTCAGCCCCGTCACGATTTCCCAGGCAATGCGCTTGTCCGCCGCCTCGAACAGCGTTTCGTAGAACTTGGTCGTTGCCCGCATCACCTCGACAGGCGCACCGGACGCCCACGCCTCAAGCAGGTTAGTCAAGGCGGCATCGAGCGAGGCGATCTGCGCGTCCGTGGCTGTCAGGGCGCAAGCCCGCGCCGCGATGCCCTCGAGCAGCGCCCGCAATTCATAGATTTCGTCGGTGCGGCCGAGATCCGGCTTGGCCACGGCGGGTCCGTGGCCCGGTATCATCTGCACCAGGCCTTCCGCCTCCAGCTGCCGCAGCACCTCGCGCACGACGGAACGGCTTACCCCGAGCTGATCGCATAGCGGCCGCTCGACCAGCCTTT
Source organism: Mesorhizobium sp. M1227 (assembly GCF_040318315.1). Taxonomy (NCBI): domain Bacteria; kingdom Pseudomonadati; phylum Pseudomonadota; class Alphaproteobacteria; order Hyphomicrobiales; family Phyllobacteriaceae; genus Mesorhizobium; species Mesorhizobium sp. M1227. The sequence continues at coordinate 66,863 of NZ_JAMYLZ010000016.1, read as the reverse complement.
CGCCAGGCTGGAAATGGAAGCCCATGATCGCCTCACGCATGCGCTCCAGCGCCAGCGTCCTCAGCGTCTTGGCAGAGCGGTCGATCCGCAGCGTATCGCCTGACATTTTCTCTCCCTACCCCGATCCGGCCACAAAACAGATTCCATAGCCGATTGACAAGGCTTCTGGTGCTCCATAGTATGGTATACCATAAGATGATGTAAAGATTTCGGCGTTGCACAGCGCCGCGGCGACCGAGGACTTTCATGAAACCAGCCATTCGAAAGATCGTCACCTACATCGAGAACACGCTAATCGAGGGCGGCAAGGAAGCCCCAAAACCGCTGCGTCTGATCGGTGTCGCCGCTGTGCTGACAAATCCTTGGGCCGGCCGCGGTTTCACCGACGACCTGTCGCCGGAGATCCGCGCCATTGCTCCCGTCCTCGGTGAACTGCTGACCCGCGAGATTATCGCCGTTGCCGGTTCCGGCGAGGCGATAGAGGGCTACGGCAAGGCCGCGGTCTGCGGCACGGCGGGCGAGATCGAGCATGCATCGGCGCTGATCCATACGCTGCATTTCGGCAACCATTACCGTCGCGCGGTCGGCGCCAAGACCTATCTCGCCTTCACCAATCTGCGCGGAGGGCCGAACACCCCGATCATGATCCCGCTGATGGACAAGAACGACGAAGGCCGCCGCTCCCACTATCTGACCATACATTTCCAGATCGGCGACGCGCCCGCGCCCGACGAGCTGGTGGTGGCGCTTGGCGCTTCGATTGGCGGCCGCCCGCACCATCGTATCGGCGACCGCTATCAGGACCTCAAGGAGGTCGGAGACCTGCATGGCTGACGTCGCTGCCACCGCATGGGTCCGGAACACGGCTCCGGACGGCACCGGCTTCATCCGCGCCGGCTCCGGCGCGCCGGTTCTGCTCATTCACGGTGTCGGCATGAACGCCGCAATCTGGCACGATCAGATCGTGGCGATGAAACACCATCATGACCTGATCGCCATCGACATGCTCGGCCACGGCGTTTCACCGCTGCCGCCGGAAGAAGCCAGCCTGTCGGATTTCGCCGATCAGGCGGTTCGCCTTCTCGACCATCTCGGCGTGGCGTCGGTGTCGATCGTTGGCCATTCGATGGGCGCGCTGGTCGCTCTGGAGATCGCCCTTCGCACCCCATCGCGCGTTCGCTCCATCGTCTGTCTCAATGCGGTATTCCGCCGCCCCGCGGCCTTGGCGCAGGCCGTACGCGAGCGTGCGGCCGCGCTCGGCACCCATGGCAACCCTTCCGCCATTGCGGCTACGCTTGCCCGCTGGTTCGGCGACCCGCTGCCGGCGAATCTTATCGGGGCGGCCTCTACCGCGCGCGCCGCCCTTGAAAGGGTCGACCCCGAAGGCTACGCGCGCACCTATCGCCTCTTTGCCCATGCCGATGCCGAGCATGCTGATGCTCTCCCCGGTCTTGCCGCGCCGGCCCTGTTCATGACCGGGTCGCAGGACAGCAATTCGACCCCGGCCATGTCGGCGGCGATGGCGAGGCTTGCGCCGCACGGCCAATGCCTCGTGCTCAATGGAGAAAGGCATATGATGGCAATGGCTTCACCTGAAAAAGTGACCAAACACATCATGGATTTTCTCGACACGGCAGGAGACGCTGGCGTGAAGCCGGAGACGGATGCAGTCTTTGACAGCGGCGAATTCCGGCGCGCGCTCGGCTCGTTCCTGACCGGTGTCACCATCGTCACAACGATCGGAGCGGAAGGCGAACCGCGCGGCTTCACCGCCAACTCCTTCACCTCGGTCTCGCTCGAGCCGCCGCTGGTGCTTGTCTGCATCGCCAAGAGGGCCCTGGGGCACAGTGCTTTTTCGACATCGAGAGGTTTCGCCATCAACATCCTGTCGGAGGACCAGAAGGCCCATTCCGGCATCTTCGCTTCCAAAGCAGCGGACAAGTTCGCGGCCGTGGCCTGGCAGCCGGGCCGGACCGGCAATCCGCTGATCGACGGCTCCGTTGCGGTGTTCGATTGCGGCATGGAGCAGCTGGTCGATGCTGGCGATCACTCGATCCTCATCGGCCGCGTCCACGACTTCAGCCACAACGGAGCCCAGCCCCTCGGTTATTGCAGAGGCACCTACGTCACGCCCGGCCTCAGCCAGGAGGCGCTGGCGGCGGCGCCCCCCAATACGGAGGTCGGCGCCATTCTCGAGAACGAGGGCCGTGTGCTGTTCTTCGCAACGGCCGACGGGTTTCATGAATTGCCTGCGGGGCGCGGACTGGGCACGCCCAACGATGCGCGCAGCCTCAAGGGGCGCCTTGCCGCCAGGGCCATAGACGCCCAGCTCGGCTTCCTTTTCGCGGTGTGGGACGATGCCGCCGAACCCTGGCGCACGCATGTTTATTATCGCGGAACGGCCGAGGGGTCCTATTCCGACGATCGCCAGATGCGGCTTGTCGACATCGAGCAGATCGCCGATCTGGAGATCGCCGATCCCGCGGTGCGTTCGATGCTTGCCCGCTATGCGCGCGAACGCACGGAAGATGCATTCGGCGTCTATGTCGGCAACGAGGTCGAAGGCGAAGTCCGGCCGCTCGCCAAGTCCTCGCCTTCTCAAATTTCTCTTTCCGGCCGCGGGTGAAGCCGATGAAATTTTCGCTTTTCGTCCACATGGAGCGATCGGATCCGGCCAAGCCGCATTCCGAGCTTGTCGGCGAGCTGGAGGACCTGGTTGTCCAGGCCGAAGAGGCAGGGTTCGAGACTGCCTGGATCGGCGAGCATCACGGGATGGAATTCACCATCTCGCCGAACCCGTTCATCAACATCGCCTGGCTCGCCGCCAAAACCAGGCGCATCCGGCTCGGAACAGGAACCATCGTCGCGCCGTTCTGGCACCCGATCAAGCTTGCCGGCGAAGCAGCGATGGCCGACGTCGTCACCGGCGGCCGTCTCGACATCGGCATTGCGCGCGGCGCCTACGCTTACGAATACCAGCGACTTTTCCCAGGCCTCGAGGCCTGGGTCGCCGGGCAGCGTATGCGCGAGATGGTGCCGGCGATCCGGGGCCTTTGGGATGGTGATTTCGAAGTCGCCGGCGAGTTCTGGTCGTTTCCTTCAACCACCTCGTCGCCCAAGCCGCTGCAAAAGCCTTATCCGCCGATCTGGGTGGCCGCACGCGATCCGAACTCGCACGACTTTGCGGTTTCCAGCAAATGCAACGTCCAGGTGACGCCGCTTGCCTCCGGCGATGGCGAAGTGGCCAGCCTGATGGAGCGTTTCAACGCGGCGTGCAATGCCCACCCCGACGTACCAAGGCCGGAGATTATGCTGCTGATGCATACTTTCGTCGCCGAGGATGCAGCGGAGGCTGACCGGCTCGCGCAGGATCTGTCGCAGTTCTACTGCCAGTTCGGCGCCTGGTTCCAGAACAAGAAGCCGGTGCACCAGGGCATAATGGAAGCGCTGACCGAAGACGAGATCGCGGCCATGCCGCAATATGCGCCTGACAAGATCAGGCAGAACCTGGTCATTGGCGAAGCCGACGAGGTGATCGCCAGGCTGAAGGCCTACGAAGCGCTCGGCTACGATCAGTATTCGATCTGGATCGACAGCGGCCTTTCCCATCGGCGCAAGAAGAAATCGCTGCAGCTCTTCATCGACAGGGTGATGCCGGCCTTTTCCGAACCGAAAGCCGGATTGCGATGAGCACCACTCAATTCAGGAACTATATTGACGGCAGCTTCGTCGAAGTGGCGGCGACCTTCGACAGCGTCGATCCCTCGACGGGCGCGCCATGGGCGAAGATGCCCGCTGCATCGTCTGATGACGTCGACCGCGCCGTCGAAGCTGCTCACCGGGCGCTTGGCTCCGGCACGTGGCCGGCAATGACGGCAACGGCACGCGGCAAGCTTCTGGTGCGGCTCGGCGATCTGGTGGTCGCCAATGCCGACCGGCTGGCGGAACTCGAGACGCGCGATACCGGCAAGATCATCCGCGAGACCCGCGCCCAGATCGCCTATGTCGGCGACTATTACCGCTATTATGGCGGGCTGGCCGACAAGCACGAGGGCTCGTTTGTTCCCATCGACAAGGCCGACATGGAAGTGACCATCCGGCCGGAGCCAATCGGCGTCGTAGCCGCCATTGTGCCGTGGAACTCGCAGCTCTTCCTGTCCGCCGTCAAGCTCGGGCCGGCGCTGGCGGCCGGCTGCACCATCGTTCTGAAAGCATCGGAAGACGGCCCTGCCCCGTTGCTGGCCTTCGCTGAACTCGTCCATGAGGCGGGATTTCCCGCCGGGACCGTGAACATCCTGACCGGCTTCGGCCACGATTGCGGTCACCGGCTGACCAGTCATCCGCTCGTCGCCCGCGTCGCCTTCACCGGCGGTCCCTCGACCGCTCGGCAGATCGTCAGGAATACGGCGGAAAACCTCGCCTTCACGACGCTCGAGCTCGGCGGCAAAAGCCCGGTCGTGGTGTTTGCCGATGCCGATCTGGACAGCGCCGCCAACGCGGTCGTTGCCGGCATCTTCGCTGCCACCGGCCAGAGCTGCGTCGCCGGCTCGCGGCTGCTGGTCCAGCGCTCCGTGAAGGACGAATTCCTCGACCGGCTCAAGCGCAAGGCCGAGGCGATCAGGATTGGCGATCCGCAGGATCCCGCGATCGAAATGGGACCGCTCGCCACCTCGCGCCAGCGCGAATGGATAGAGAAGATCATTGCTGAAAGCCTGGCCGCGGGCGGGCAACTGGTCACCGGCGGCATCCGCCCCGCGGGCATGGCGGACGGCTTCTATTACGCGCCGACGATTATCGACGCGCCTGATCAGACGCTTGCCTGCGTGCGCGAAGAGCTCTTCGGCCCGGTGCTCTGTGTGCTAGCCTTCGACAGCGAAGCTGAAGCGCTTTCGCTCGCCAACGACACGAAGTTCGGCCTGGCGTCCGGCGTGTTCACCACCAATCTGGCAAAAGCCCACCGCATGGCGCGCGGCATCCATGCCGGCGTTGTCTGGATCAACACCTATCGGGCGGTCTCGCCGCTGGTTCCGTTTGGCGGCTACGGCCAATCCGGGCTCGGCCGCGAGGGCGGCCTCGATGCGATCCGCGACTACACGCGTTCGAAATCGGTGTGGATACGCACCTCCGACGACCCAATTCCCGATCCTTTTGTCATGCGGTAGCCGCCGCTGGCCGGAGATGCGCGATCAAGGCGAAAACGACCGATCGCGAACAGACACCAACGAAAACAACAGAGGAGAACGACATGAAACTGATCATCACCGGCTTCCTTGCCGGATTTATTGCAACGACAGTTCTGGCAACGACGGCCGCAAAGGCCGAGGACATGGTCTTCACCAGCTGGGGCGGGACGACCCAGGAAGCGCAGACCAAATCCTGGGCCGAGCCGTTCACCGCTGCATCCGGCATCAAGGTCATGCAGGACGGCCCGACGGACTACGGCAAGCTGAAGGCGATGGTCGACAGCGGCAGTGTCAACTGGGACGTCGTCGACGTCGAGATGGATTTCGCCATCAAGGCGGCCAAGGACGGTCTGCTCGAGCCGATCGACTTCAAGACCGTGCCGAAGGCCGACCTCGATCCGCGCTTCACCACCGATCACGCCGTCGGCAGTTTCTACTATTCCTTCGTGCTCGCCTGGAACAAGGGCGCCGTTTCGGGTGAACCGGCCGGCTGGGCCGACATGTTCGACCTGACGAAGTTCCCGGGCAAGCGGACCTTCTACAAATGGTCGGCGCCCGGTGTCATCGAGATCGCGCTGCTGGCCGATGGTGTTCCGGCGGACAAGCTCTATCCGCTGGATCTCGATCGCGCCTTCAAGAAACTCGATACCATCAAGTCGGACATCGTCTGGTGGGGCGGCGGGGCGGAGTCGCAGCAATTGATCGCATCCGGCGAAGCAACGTTCGGCCAGCTGTGGAACGGCCGCGTCTTCGCACTGGACAAGGATGGCGCCGATGTCGGCGTCTCCTGGAACCAGAACCTGACCGCAGCCGACGTTTTGGTGGTACCGAAGGGTGCCAAGAACAAGGATACGGCGATGAAATTCCTCGCCGCGGCGAGCAGCCCCGCCGGCCAGGCCAAATTTGCCGAAGCCAGCGGCTATGCGCCGATCAACACCAAGGCCAAGGCAGAGATGCCGGCCGATGCCGTGAAATCGCTGCCGGACGCTCATGTCGACGGACAGATCGATCTCGACATGAACTACTGGGCCGCCAATCGCGACACCATCGCCGCGCGTTGGTATGCCTGGCAGGCGAAATAAGCCCGCCCTTGAACCGCAATGGACGAGACGGTTCGCGCCGTCTCGTCCCGTAGCCGGGTCGCTGTCATGTCGGTCGAAACACGCCGGAACTTTGGAACGGTGCGGGTGCCGGCAGGTCTCAATGGCCTGCTGCCGGCCCTGATTCTGATTATGCTGTTCTTCGTCGTCCCCGTGCTGGCGCTGCTTTTGCGCAGTGTCACGGAGCCCGAGCCAGGCTTGCAGAACTATGCTGCCCTGCTTGGTGACGGCACCTATGCGCGGGTGTTCTTCAACACATTCCTGGTCGCGGCGTTGGTCACCATCGTCACGGTCCTTGTCGCCTTTCCGGTCGCCTGGATGCTGGCGATCATGCCTTCGGGACTGGCCTCGATCATCTTCGGCATCATCATTCTGTCGATGTGGACGAACCTGCTCACCCGCACCTATGCCTGGATGGTGCTCCTGCAGCGTACCGGCGTCATCAACCGGACGCTGATGACCATCGGCGTCATCGACCACCCGCTGCCGCTCATCAACAATCTCACCGGCGTCACTATCGGCATGGTCTATATCATGCTGCCCTTCATGATCCTGCCGCTGGTCGGCACGTTACGGGCGATCGATCCGATGACGCTGCGTGCGGCGTCGCTGTGCGGCGCAAGCCCTTTCCAGGCGTTCCGCCGCATCCTCGTGCCGCTGTCGCTGCCCGGCGTCGCCGCCGGCGGCCTGATGGTCTTCGTCATGTCGCTCGGCTACTTCGTAACGCCGGCACTGCTCGGCGGCACGTCGAACATGATGCTTGCCGAAATGATCGCGCAGATGGTCCAGTCGCTGCTCAACTGGGGGCTCGGCAGCGCCGCTGCCTTCATCCTGCTTGTCGTCACCATGGTTCTCTACGCGCTGCAACTCCGCCTTGTCGGTGCCAGGCGCATGAGCGGAGGCATCTGAGATGCTGCTCGACTATGACCGCATAGGTTGGCTACGGGTTGCCCTGCTCGGCTTCACCGCGCTGGTCGCTGGCTTTCTTCTGTTGCCGGTGGTCTTCATTGTCCTGCTCTCCTTCGGCTCGTCGCGCTGGCTGGCTTTTCCGCCGCCCGGCTGGACGCTCAAATGGTACCAGGAGCTTTTTGCCGATCCGGCCTGGCTCGACGCCGCGCTGACCAGCGCTCGGATCGCCACCATGACGGCGATCCTGGCAGTAGCGATCGGCCTGCTCGCCTCCTTTGCCCTGGTTCGCGGAAGGTTTGCCGGACGTGAGATCCTGCGCGGCCTGCTGCTAACGCCGATGGTGCTGCCCGTCGTTGTCTTCGCCATCGCCATCTACGCCTTCTTCCTTCGCCTTGGCCTCGGCGGCACCACCATCGGCTTCGTCATCGCCCACACCGTGCTGGCGCTGCCCTTCGCCATCATTCCGATCGCGACCGCGCTCGAAGGGTTCGACAAGTCGATCGAGGACGCGGCAATCGTCTGCGGGGCAAGCCCGCTCGAGGCCGGGCTCAGGATCACCTTGCCGTCAATCCGGATCGGCATCTTCTCCGCCGCGATCTTTTCCTTCCTCGCGTCGTGGGACGAAGTCGTGGTGGCGATCTTCATGGCCAGCCCGAGCTTGCAAACCTTGCCCGTCAAGATCTGGGGCAGTCTGCGGTCGGACCTCAGTCCGGTGATCGCCGCTGCCTCCAGCCTGCTGGTCGGGCTGACGCTTGCCCTGATGGTGATGACGGCGCTGCTGCAGCGAAAGTTTCGGACATGACCCACCCTTTCCTCTCCATCCGCAATCTGCGCAAGGCGTTCGGCGCGATCGTCGCCGTGCACGACCTCACGCTGGACATTCCCAGGGGCGAGTTCCTGACCTTCCTCGGGCCCTCCGGTTCGGGAAAATCGACGACGCTCTACGCGATCGCCGGCTTTCAGGACCCGACTTCCGGCGATGTCTTGCTGGAAGGAAAGTCGCTGCTTGCGGTGCCCCCGCACAAGCGCAACATCGGCATGGTCTTCCAGCGCTACACGCTGTTTCCGCATCTGACGGTGGCCGAAAACGTCGCTTTTCCGCTGCGGGTTCGCCGCCGGCCGGACGCCGAGGTGAAGAAAAAGGTCGCCGACATGCTGGCCCTGGTGCGGCTCGAAAGCTTTGCCGGACGCTTACCCGGTGCGCTGTCGGGCGGCCAGCAACAGCGCGTCGCGCTGGCCCGGGCGCTGGCCTACGATCCTCCGATCCTTTTGATGGACGAGCCATTGTCAGCGCTCGACAAGAAGCTGCGCGAGGAAATCCAGGGGGAAATCCGCCGCATCCATCGCCAGACCGGCGTCACCATTCTCTACGTCACCCACGATCAGGAAGAGGCGCTGCATCTGTCGGACCGAATCGCCCTGTTCAAGGATGGCCGCATCGAGCAGACCGGCACCGGCGAGGATCTCTATCTCAGGCCGGCGACCGATTTCGTCGCCGGCTTCATCGGCAATTCGAATTTCCTCGCCGCCGAACATCTCGGCACCACCAACGGCACGACAACGATCCGCATGACAGACGGTTCGGTCATATCCGGAGTCAGGGCCAACGGCACGTTCGGCAAAGGCCAGAAGACCAGGCTGATGATCCGGCCCGAAGCCTTTAGCATGGAGCGGAGCCCGGCGAGCGCGGAACTGAATGTCGAGATCGTCGACATCGCATTCTACGGCGAGCGCCGGCGGATCGTCGCGCGCATCGCCGCTGGACAGGAGGTTGACATCAGGCCGACCTCCGCCGCCATGCAATCGCAGGATGTGTGGCCCTGCAGCCGGCAGGTCTTTTTCGATCCCGCTGCTGCATTCCTGTTTCCGGCCTGACTAAGCCGCGGTGGATCGCCGCCCTTCAACGCTTCGCAGCGATGGAAGCGTGCTTGGGACAAGCTGTGGTTAGGTCCATCATCAGCTTCGGTCAGCAAGCGCGCAACGTGATCGACGCTGCAGTCGGCTGATTGGATGGCGGGCGCAACTCCTGTACCCATTGACAGTCGTCATGCTCGGTTGGAAGATGAAGAAGGTCCGCGGCGATAGCCATACGGGAAGGCAATGGTCCAACCGCCAGATACCGGACACCATCCTGGCAGCGTCGTCGCGGTCATCGTCATTTGTTTGATCATCGTTGCTTTGTTCTTCATAGGCTTCAGATACTCAAGGCCAGGCCAGGGTGCCCTCGTTATTCCTGGCGGTACGCTGCAGCAACCGTGAATCCGACCCCTTGGCGCTGACGCGGAGCCGTTCTCAGGCCAAAGTGCCCCGGCGGGACTGGTGGACGCCGCAGAATGGGCCGGCGGTTCGCAGCCGGTCTTTTGCTTCCCGCCGCGGCATTCCTTTCCCACCTAAACAACCGAGCCTGACCGGTGTGAGGTCGACCATACCAGGAGACGACGAGCGCTCAGCCACCAGGCACTAGACGGCCCTGATCAGCCGGAGCAGAGAAAGCGCTTCGAAAAAGGTCCCCTTGCGAAAGGCAAGATAGGTCGGCTCTTCGACACCATGGAACCGGCGCTTGAAGGCCGCCTGCCCCTGCAGATTGAAGCGGGTGCGATTGACCCAGGGGGAGTCATAGGCACGCTGGAAGGCGTGCCGCCAGAAATCGCTTTCGGCAAACCCGCTAGGTCCGATTTCGACAAGCGGCGACAGGCCTAGGGTGACGACGGAAACACCTTCATCGCGAAAGCGGTCGACCGCGAATTTGGTCAGGCCGATCTCGGCATGCGCCGAGGCATCGATGTGCTTGCGCTTGAACGAGGTGGTGTAGCCGATGACCTTGCCGTCGCTGAACAGCGGATCGAAATCCAGCAAGGCCACGAGCTCCCCATCCGGACCGTGCAGGACGAAACGGCGCATATCGACGCCAAGGTGATCGGCAAACGGCCTGTTGAGAAATCTCATCTCCCAGCGCTTGACGATGCGGTCGCCCCGCCAATTCTGGGAGAGCCTGGCAATCTCGTCGAGGAAGACAGTCCCGTTGTCCTCCGCGAAGAAAAAACCCTTCTTCAAGAGCCAGCGTTCGGAATAGCGCACTGTCTCATTGCGCTTTCCGGAAAAGTCGTGTCTGGGCAGGACAAGCCTGGTGTCGACGCCGAGGCGGTTGACCTGATAGCCAAGCCCGGCAAGCACGCGCGCCGTCTGGTCGCCGATCTGCACGAACCACGGGCTGCCGGCAACCTCGATGAAACGTCTGATATAGTCGCGCCGATCGGCCGGGGCAGCCACTGGATCACCGAGCGCGAAATGATGTCGCGTTTTGCTGCCGTAAGCGATGTAGCCCTGGGCATCGCCGAAGTAGTGAAGCCCCTTCTGCACGGCGGTCGAATAGGCAAGGGAAAAATCACCATGGCGACGGACCAGCGCCAGGCGCTCGACATGGTTCAGCTGCAGCCGCGGTATTTTAGGCCCGCGGTTCTCCAGGAAACGATCGAGGCGTCTTCGCAGTGACGGCATGGTCGACTTTCGCGTGCCGGCTAGGCCGATGAAAGAGCTGACGGACCCAAAAAACCGATCATATTGCCGCGAGCTGATCCTTATCTCAGCGCGGCATGTTTACCCGGCCGGAGCCGCCAGATTCGTAGGCGCAATCTGCCCCGGTCCCGCCCCCCAGGCGGCAACACGCATTGTTGTCGACGCCCCGCGCCTGACGGCTGGTTGCTGCGCCCTTGGCGACACGAAAATCAATGCCACTTTCGGAAGCGCCCAGGTCACCTGCCAAACACGATGTTCTTATCGAACGGCGCTCTGAGAAGATTCCGCTTGATCGGAAGCCAGGAACTCGTCGCGTTCTGCTATCCACAAATCGGCGTAGTCGACATTCTGCCATTCGGCAAACCACGGGCCGCCGCTGGTATAGTGGACCGCCTTAGGTGTGCCGACCGCAGGCTTTTCATTCCAACCTTCGAGCCAATTCCACTCTACCGGCAATGAGCCCAAATCTTTGTCGGCAACCCACTGCATTCGGTGAAGATAGGCGCCACTTTCCTGATTCACGACCTCTGGCGTGAGCGATCTGACCGAAGGATGCGCGCAATTGAACAGCATCAGCGACGACCAGTTTTTCCGAGGATAGGACGTCTGGACCACACCATCCATCTTGGTTGTGGCCTTCGGCGTATAGTCATGCTGGACGCAATAGACCGCCTTGTCCGAGTCCGTATATTTCAGCAGGCCTGCGACATCACCAAGCCACAGGAAATCACAATCGCAAAACAGGGCCCAACCCGTGTAGTCGGCGAGAAAGGGCGTGAGGAAGCGCGTGTAGGTGAACTCCGTTGAGGCGAGCGGATCTTTTTCCCGCCAATAGAGCCCGCGGGCACGCATCTCGTCCTGTTTGATCGGAATGACGGAGACAGGCGCCGACGCATGTTTGAGCAGCGAGTGTCGCGCGACGTCGTACGCGATCGGCTCACGGCTGTCCCATCCGATAAATACCCTAAACGCATCAGTCATATTCACTACCCTGGCTTTCGATTTTTACGGTCGTACACTAACTAGTTGGCGATGGCTCGGCAACAATTGCGGTCAACCAAGCCGGTTTCTCACAGATTTGTCCTGGCCTCAGCGTTGCGTTTTTGGGTGGACCGGGCCTCGCATTCCCAATGCGACACGGGCCCATTTCTGATAGGTGTAGCTGGCCGAATACGCGGCCACCATCGCACCAATGGAACCGTCCAGAAATCCCAGCCGGAAAATATAGCTGCGCACATAGGCCCAGACCGAGCGCAAAACCGCCTTGCCTATCGAGCTTTTTTTGCCCTCGGCAAGCAGTTGCGCGGCGGACGCCTCTGCGTACCGGCCGATCTTGTCGTGGGCATCTGCCAAGTCGGTAATGGAATCGTGCTCGATCGGCTGGGACAATCGGCCGACCTTCCCGTTCACCAATACCTTCTCGTGCACGGTGTCGTCGCTGAACCGCCCGGAGCGGCGACGGAAGAGCCTGAGCACCAGATCGGGCGACCAGCCGCTATGGCGGACAATGTGCCCGCAAAAGCGCGATCTTCTCGGTATTTCGAAGCCGTCATTGGCTTTTGGGTCGGCGATTGCGGCCCTTATTTCCGCGCCGAGCGGCGCCTCCACCCACTCATCGGCATCCAGCGAGAGGATCCAATCCCCCGTTGCCGCGGCCAGCGCACGGTTTTTTTGCGCGCCGAAACCGGGCCAATCAACGGTCATCAGGACCTTGGCCCCCAGAGCACCGGCAATCTCCCTGGTCCTGTCGCTGCTGTTGTTGTCGAGAACGACGATCTCATCGGCAAAATGGACCGACCGAAGGCATTGCGCGATGGATGCCTCCTCGTTGCGGGTGATGATAATGACCGAGAGCGCCGGCACGGTCAGAATGCTCCGGCATCAAAGCTGCCACTGTCATTCGAATGCATCTGCAGCATCGGCTCCCGCCCGTTGGCACACTGAGGGTACTAACCTAATTCAACAAAGTCGAAAATCATTTCAGATCAAGGCTTTCATAAAGCGCCATCATTCGCTTGATCATGACATTGAAATCATAGTGTTCGGCCGCCGCTCTCACCCGGGCTGCGGTGTCAGGTCGTGACGACAACTGCAGCGCGTGCGCGAGCGCTGCAGCGAGGTCGCTTTCGCTGGCCGCATCGCAAACGAGCGTCGGCTCGAACCGCTCGACAAGCTCGCGCGCTCCACAGCCGGTGCTTACCACGGCGGGCAAGCCGCTGGCCATCGCTTCGATGACCACTGTGCCGAAAGGATCATAGATGGAAGGCAGCACGGCAATATCGGCCGCGCCGTACCACGGCAGCATGTCTTTCTGCGGCCCCAGCATCTTGAGCCGTGCGCCGAGACCGAGCCTGTCACCGGCCTGCCTGAAAGCGTCGGCGCGCGAATCATGGCCGATGACCCACAATTCAGGCTCGCCATCGAGCCTGGCGGCCGCCTTCATCAGTGCAAGCAGTCCTTTTCGCGCAAAGCCCGAGCCGACAAACAGGACGACCGGCCTGTTTTCGTCGGCGTCGAGCCGCGCGCGGATTGTCGCCCGATGCTGCTGGCGCAGCTGCGGGTTGAAGCGGTCGAGATCCACCCCGTTGGGAATATGGTGCACATTTTCCGCCGGATAATCGTAGTGACGGACAATGTCCTCGGCGACCATCTTCGAAATCGCTATGACAGCTTTGAGCCGTGGGCTGGCATAGGTTGCGCGCTCGAGGCGCAGCGTCTGGCGGTGAAAGGGGCTCAGCGCCATTGCCGCCCTGCCAAGCCGCGTTTCGAAACGCCGCCGCTCGGCAAGATAGGCGGCATGAACGCCCTCCCCGGCCCGGAAGACATCGCAGCACGGGAGACGATCGTTGCTCTGCACCAGCGCCGGCGGCATCTCGGCGATCTTGCGGCAGGCAGCTTGAGCAAAGGACGTCGCCCGCAGCGAACGCGGAAACCGGCGGCCGGCACAATGGATGAACTCGATGCCTTCATAACGCGGCCAGTCGCCGGACAGCACGGCCACCCGCCGCTGACGCGCGGCGAATGCGGCCATGATGTTTTCCAACATGATCTCGCCGCCACCGAAAGGCGCATAGCGCTGGCGCACGAACAGGATCGGCCTGTCGAATTGAATTTCGCTGCCACGAATGCCGGCGTACATAGGGTCTGGGCTCCGGCCTTGTTGCCATCTGACGATGTCTATAGAGGCCAGCTCGCATCGGCAACACTTGGAAAGCTCCCCCGCCGGAACTCAGAACAGGCCTGTGTCCATTGTCCGCAACTGCTTGCGATTTGCCTAACGGTGCTGCATGTAGAAATTAACTGCAAACAGCGGATCAGCGCCAGCTCCAGCCGGTGACCGCCATGAGGGGAATCGATGGCTTGAGCAAAGCAACCTGGCCCGCCATTGTCCGCCGGACGATTACCGACACCGCCATATATCGGCTGAGACACACCTTCGGAAGACGGGCAGAAGTGTCATCGCTGCGGCCGATAACGCCCCTTAAAGCGAATGACCTGCCTTTGATCCTCGTCATCCGCAACGAGGCGGACAGGCTACCCCCGTTCCTGAAGCACTATCGCGAACTCGGCGTCACCAGATTCGCCGTCCTCGATGATCGCTCGACCGACGGCACAGCTGAGCTTCTGGCCGAGCAGCCAGATGTCGATCTATTCAGCTCGCCGATCACCTATTCGCAGTCGGACCTGGGAAACCTTTGGCGACAGCGGATTGTGCAGATCTATGGTCAGCCTCGCTGGTATCTGACCGTGGATGCGGACGAATATCTTGTCTATGACGGCATGGATCAGCATCCGCTCGGTGCGATGGCCGACTGGCTGAAGCGGCGCGGAATGACACGCCTGCTGGCGCCGATGATCGACATGTATCCGAGCGGAAGCATCTGGGACGTACCCTTCGATCCCATCGTGCCGCCATGGCAAGTTGCAGACCATTTCGACGGCAGCGGCTATGAGGTGACGAGGAGCCCCCGGCATCTCAAGATCACAGGCGGCCCGAGAACCCGGCTTTTCGCCAGGCAGCACAAGTTGACCAAGTTTCCTCTGATATATGTTGATCGCCAGACGATTTTTACGTCGATTCACTCACCGCTGCCCTACTGGCGAAACTATATAAAGGGATTGGCTGGCCTGCTTCATTTCAAGTTCTTCGCCGATTTCAACGACAAGGCGCAGGTCGCGGTGGCGGAAGGTCAGTATTGGAACGGCGCTTCCAAATATCGCCAGTATCATGAGGTATCGAGCGGTAAAGCCGCTCTCAGCGCGATGAGCGAACAGTCAATGCTGTACGAAGGCGCTCACAGCCTGTTCAAAACGGGTTTGATCGACAAAATTGATTGGTAGACGGCATTTCAAGCAGATGCCGAGCCGACATCATGCATAACCGAATGCTTTCATAAGCTGGGCACCTCGTCCTTGTACCAGGTCCTGTAGCTCGGCGTTTCCAAGTTCGGAGCGCCATCTTCCGCTCCCGTCATAGATCGGCTGATTGACCTGTTGGTTCCGGAGCACCGCATGTGGCGTCTCGCCGCTGGCGTCGGTCGGCTTGAACCACTGCTGCGGGTTCTTGTGATAGTCGAGGAGATCCGGCCTGAAAGTTACATCGAGAAAGCTGCATATCTGCTCGACGACTTTGGCCGGATTCTCGACTAGGTCCTCATAGCGATAGATCAGCACATCCGGCTTTCCCCGTTCCGCAAGAACCAGCGCATTGTCGTTGATCCAGCGGTCGAGAGCCTCCGTTGGGTCGCCAAGTCGTTTGATCAGGGACGCTACGACGTCGCGCCCATCTCGCACCGGCATGACGAAACGCGCACCGGGGACGAGCCGGCGAATGCGGGCGACACGGCGGATATGCCGCGGTGTCTTTTCAAGCAGCACGTTCTTTCCAGCATCGAGCGCCGCCCGCTTCAGTTTCCAGAAGCGGAACATGGCCAGTGGCGTCCACTTGAAGAAAATGTTGGTTTCCTGGAGCGGCAGGTAGACGTCGGGATGCGACGCAAGGATCGTCGCAATCAACGTCGTCCCGCTATGGCCGCAGCCGCAAATGAATCCGGTCCGCATCACCATGTCGGCAATGCTCCCTAACCCAAGGCGACCCGGGCGCGGTTATCGACGCGAGCGTAGCACAAGCCGTTCGTGCTAAAAACCTTGTCCAGCTTCTCCCAATATTCGAACTTAGCCAACTGCTCGTCACAATAGGCCACATCGTCATCGGAAAGATATTCGCCGTAACCGCCTATCTTGCCCTTGCGCACCTTGAAGCTTTCGGGATCATTCGCATCGCGCGGCTGTAATATCTTGCCGTATCGATCGGACAGATCACCAGTCGATTCACTCACTTTCATCTTGTCGAACGTTCGGTTGTTCGCCACCTCGACAAGCGTCCGATCGTCAGCCTGCTGGTTCAGGAATCCAAGGATCGCGCGAAGGACACCAGCGGTATCCCGATGCATATCTTCATATTGAAGATACCGGATTTCGCGCATCCGGGGCATGGCCGCGAACCAATGCAGATTGAATCTGATGATCTTTTCAATCCCATGATTGTCGCTTCTGATAAAATCACTGAACGATCCCGCTGGAAGCATGTGGCGCTTCTGAACCTGAAAGTACCCTGAGACCACCGTATCTCTTGGATCGCGAACAAGCATTATTGTTCTTCTCTTTTTATACCGAGATTTATTCTCCTTGAGGCTCGATTTCGGTCGAAGTAACTTGTGGTCGGTTCCGTCGTGAATGTATTGAACTTCAACTCCGAGATCGTCCAGCATGACACGTAGCCACGTGCGCCCCGATTTTGGAAAGGATACGATAAGAGGAAGAGGCGGCGCTTTGGCCTGGAAAAATTTTAGAAAGGACATGGGAGAGACCTCCTTTAGATTATCAGAGCTGGCGCCCGAACCGCTGCCGGCCAGACCAACCCCATTACTGGGCGCCTAAGCCTACGGCTAATTCGAACACAAGGCAGAAATGCCAGCAAGAATTGCGATCCTCTGCGGGGCGAATTGGCCTTTACTATATCCCGGTTCGGAATGCCTTATGTTTTTTGGCCTGTTGCGACGACTGTTCGACACGGGCGCTCCATTCCGCGATCCGTCGGCCGAACCCTTAATGCGGATCGCGTCGAAGCGTCTTCAGTGACACCCTTTCGGACGACAGGCATTAGCCACTCACTTTTGTGAGCCATGGCGCCAGGATGGCCTCAGCCTCGCCCATCACCACGGACCAGGGGCGTTCCCGTTTCGAGACCAGCACGGCCGATGGATAGTAGGGCGTGCGGTCGCCCTCGACCGGCCAGGAGCGCTTGAAGCCGTCGCCCAGAATGAAAATCGAGGGGATGCCGAGCGCGCCCGCCAGATGCGCTCCGGTATTGCTGATGGTCACCACGGCGTCCATCGCGGCAACCTGCGCGGCGAAAAGGTCCATGTCGACGAGCTGATCGACCGATCTGTCATGAAGAATGCGCTCCGGCTCACCGTCGGTCAGGACCTTCAGATCGGTCTCGATCTGGCCGTACTGCAGCGAGACGAACCGGAGGTCCGGTCGGCCGATCAGGTTTCGCCAGGCGGCTAGCGGCGGCAGGTCTTTGCCGGGATTGGAGCTGCCCCATGCGATACCGACCAACGGCCGTCCTTCCTTCCGGTAGCGGGCGCGAAGTTCAGCGACCCGGGCCGGATCCGGCTTAAGGGGCACGAAATGCTCGCGGATCGTCGCCTCGTCGGTCTCGAAAACGGCAGTCAGATGCTGGACGCCGGCGAAGGCCTGCGCCTCGGCATAGGCGGCCTTGCCGCCAGCGCCGACCGGCCGCACATCGGCGGTCGGAAAAGTGCGCTGAAAGAGCGGTACCAGGCGGCGCTCGACCAGCACGATCGAGCGGGCGGCGCGCGCCAGGGCACAGCCGACGGAACTCGCATGATGGATCGCGGTGGCCAGACCCTGCTTTTCGGTTTCCATCAGATCGATCAGCAGTGTCTGGCCAGAAATATCCTGGCCCAGCCACTCGCCATCGACGCGGCCGTTGACGATGTGGCGTCGGGCGATCCTGAGTTCGGCGGCTGCGCCATAAGCGCCCATCCGCATCAGCGCCTTGCTGAGCTCGTCGATCAGGTGGACCTCGCCCCTCGACTTCGCAATGGACCCAAGAGCCAGGGCTTTCGGCAGTGCCGCCGGCCAATCGCGGGACTCGACGCTTCGCCGATAATCCGCCATCTGATCGGCAATGTCGCCATCGCGCCAGCGAAGGAAGAGCTGCCGGCGGTGACGTCGGAACCAAACCTTGTATTTGTAGCCTGCAAGCGCGACAGCGCGGCGCAACCGGCCGAGAAGTAGGCTACCTTCCATCGCCAGCTCCGCTGATGATTTGCATGACCCGTCCGCCTGCTTCCTGCACTGCCGACGCCCAGGCTCGGCCGCCTTTTCGGACCAGTCGAACGCTCGGATATGCGGCGACGGTGTCACCGAAAGCAGGCCAGGACAGCCGAAATCCATCGTCGAGCATGACAATCGTCGGCACGCCGAGCGCTCCGGCCAGGTTGGCGCCGGTATTGCTGATCGTCACCACCGCGTCCAGCGCCGCAATTTGGGCGGCAAAGCGGTCCATGTCCGTCAACTGGTCGACGGAAGCGTCATGGATGATGCGCGCCGGCGCGTGGCGCTCGAACTCGGAGAGGGCCGGCCCGACATCGCCATATTGCAAGCTGACAAGGCGCCCCGGCAGGCTGCTGAACAGCGTCCGCCAATCGTCCAGGGCCGGCAGATCCTTGCTCTTGTTGAGGCTTCCCCAGGCAAATCCGATCAGGGGACCTGGGCCGCCATCGAGATAGGTGCCGCGCAGCTCGGCAACCAGTCGGCGGTCCGGCTCCAGCGGAACGAAGGGCGCGCGTGCCGTCGGGTCGTCCGGCCAGAAATGCTTTGCGAGCGTCTCGAAACCGGCAACGACATCGGCGTCCACCGCCGCCATGTCCTCTTCCCCTTCAATCCTGACATCGAGCGCAGGATATGTTCTGCGATAAAGCGGTGCCAGTCGCGGCTCGACGAAGACGATGCATCGACCGGCAGCCACAGCTGCTGGACCAAGCAAAGACGCGAACTGGAAAAAGATCGCCAGGTCGCCTTCGCGACGATCGACGAGAAGCGTGCGACCCGCAAGATCACTGCCATCCCAATCGGGCCTGCCGCGCAGCTGCTTGCTCGCCGCCATCAACTGCCAGATGCGATTTCCTCCGTCGAGACGCCTCAGTCCACGCCCCGCTTTCTTGATCAGGCCGAGATCGCCAAGCTGCTCACCAAGCACGCCAAGCGCCAGTGCATGGTCGCGAGCAGTTTGCCAATCACCACGCTGCACGCTTTCCTCCATCAGCCTCATATGCCGTTCGGCGCTTTCGTCGGCGTGGCGCGAGGGACATCTAAGAAGTTCCTTTGCCCGCTCGAGGACCTTCTGCAGCCGCTTGCCGACGGCGCCCTGCGGGCGCAGATCGGCGGTTTTTGCCTTCTGAAGGATGGTTCGTCTGTTCTGCACGGCGATGTTCTATCGTCCCCGGGGAGCGTCGGAAAGCGTCGTCAGGATCGACGAGAGCCGCCGGCCAGCCTCGTCGAGCACCAGCGACCAAGGGCGCCCCTCCTTGCGAATGACAATGCCATTCGGATACCAGGGTGTCCGGTCGCCGGTCACCGGCCATGCCGTCTGAAAATTATCGTCGATGAGGAAAACAGTCGGCACGCCAAGGGCTCCGGCAAGATGGGCCGCCGTATTGCTGATCGTCACGACAGCATCGAGTGCAGCGACCTGTGCGGCGAAACGGTCCATGTCGACCATCTGGTCGACGCTGTCGTCAAAGATCAGACGCGCGTCGTTGCCGTTGCGAAGGCGCCGCAACGCCGGCTTGATCTG
Source organism: Mesorhizobium sp. M1227 (assembly GCF_040318315.1). NCBI lineage: Bacteria > Pseudomonadati > Pseudomonadota > Alphaproteobacteria > Hyphomicrobiales > Phyllobacteriaceae > Mesorhizobium > Mesorhizobium sp. M1227. Next base: position 47,265 of record NZ_JAMYLZ010000016.1, on the reverse strand, counting down.
CCCGTACTGGAGCGAAACGAATGTCGCTGGCGTCTGGGCGATGAACCGTGCCCATTCAGGAAAATCAGGCACGTCCTTGGTATGGGACTTGCTGCCCCAGGAGAGACCGACCAGCGGCAGATCCGTCATCGCCCGATAGCGCTTGCGGAATGCCTCGACGAGTTCAGGATCTGCCCGCAGCGGTACGAAGTCGGCAGCAAGCTTTTCGGCGTCGCGTCCGAACACCCAGGCGAGATCTTCGAAAGTCGCGTGTTTGTCGCCGACCACATCCCGCTGCGCCGGGACCACGGTCGCCTTCGGGAACGTTCGCTGCAGAATTGATACCAGGCGCGGCTCGACCCGAATTGTTGCGCTTTGGGCATAGGCAGCGGCAGCGCCGGCCAGTCGCGCGTGGCGGATAACCCGGCCAAGGCTGCGCGGATCATCCTCCACAAGATCGATCAGCAGTGTATCCGATCCGAGATTCTCGCCGGTCCACTCGTTGGCGCTTTTCCCTTTCCGCAGCCGGCGAGCGGAAAGCCGAAGCTCAGCTGCCCGCGCAAAGTTGCCAAGGCGTTCGAACGCCTGGCCCGCCTTCTGCATCAGCTCGGGGTCGCGATTATGATCGGCCGTGACAGCCATCTCATTGGTACCGGCTTCAAGGCCTTTCCAGTCCCTGCGCACAATCAGGGCCGCAACCTTGGCCTGCAGCTCAAGAATGGAACGAGGCTGCTTGCGACCGGAAAACAACCCGCGCACCGCCTTTTTGTACCGGCGCACCTGAAGGCCCAGTCCACCAATCACATACCGGACATAGGAACCGTGATAAAAGCTGGTCATCGGCCTTCAGCGCAATACGCTCTGCCGCAGCTTTTTGCCGCTTTCGACCATCGGATCGGCCGTCTCCAGGTGGAATATCGAACGATATATCTCGCTGTGCTTGGAAAGCTGGTCATGCGTTCCAGCATCGACAAGCTGTCCGGCGTCAAACACGAGAATACGATCGGCCGCCTTGATTGTAGACAGCCTGTGCGCAATGCAGATCACTGTGCGCTGAAATGTGTTGTCGAAGGCTGCCTCCATGACTGCCCGTTCGTTTTCACCGTCAAGCGCCGATGTCGCTTCATCATAGACGATTACCGCAGCATTCTTGAGCAGGGCGCGTGCGATGGCAACGCGTTGTTTCTGCCCGCCGGACAGGTTGGTGCCGCTTGGCCCGACAAGCGTGTCGAGCCCGTTTTCGAGCGCCGAAGCAAAGCTGGTGACCCGGGCGAGGTTCGCAGCGGATTCGATTTCCTGATCCGTGGCATTCGGGCGGCCGTCGCGAATGTTGTCGCGGATCGAGCCTTCAAACAGGAAGACGTCCTGTGACACAAGTGCGATGTTATCGCGGACGTCGGCCAGGCTGATCTTCGAAATGTCCTTTCCGTCGATCAGGATCCTGCCCTTGTCCGGCTCCATCAGACGCAGGATCAGATTGACGATGGTGGTCTTGCCGGCGCCGGAGCGGCCGACGATCGCCAGCTTCTCACGAGGTCGGACATCGAAGGAAACACCCTCGAGCGCGGGGCTGTTGCCGTCATAGGAAAAGGCCACATCTTCAAAGCGGATACCACCATCGACGTCGGTCAGACGCTCGCCCGCGATCGCGAGTCGCCGCTGCTCGGGCGTGTCGATCAAATCATACATCTGCTCGACGGCGACCATTTGCTTCTGAATGTCGACATTGACCCGGGCCAACCGCTTGGCAGGCTCATAGGCAAGCAGGAACGCGGTAATGAAGGCCATGAATTCGCCGGGCGTCTTGCCGTTGCCGAGGGTCTGCCAGCTGGCGTACATAACGAAAAGCCCGATGATCACGCCGCCTCCGGTCTCCATCAACGGGCTCATCAATGCTGACGTCCGGTTGATCTGGATGCCACGTCTTTCCATCTTGCGGACGGCCTTTGCAAAGCTGGCGACGGCCTTGTCCTCGAGCTGGAAGGACTTGATGGTGCGGATGCCTTCGACGGCTTCCGTGCCGATCGACTGGACCTGCGCGGCCAATTCCGTCTCGCCCCTCGCCAGCGCCTTGAGCTTCCTGGTTATCGCGCCGACTGACAGGAACAGCATCGGCAGAACCGCCACGGATATCAGCGACATCACCGGGTCCTGCTTGACCATGACGCTGGCCAAGGCAATCAGGGTCAGCAGATCAGAGACGGCGCTGCTCGTGAGGGTGAGAATAACGGTCGCCCCGGCGCGCGCGTTGAACATGATTTTGGAGATGAATTTTGCCGGATGCTGGTTCGCGAAACGGCTGATGTCGAAACGCACCATTCGAGAAAATTGCCGGTTTTGCAGGTCCGAAACGATAGCCCGGCGAATCTTTCCCGTTGTGACGGTCTGGCAGTAGGCAGCTATGCCCTTGACCAGGAAAATGCCGATGATGACGACGCTGATACCCGATACAGCGGCAGCATCTCGCTCGACATAGATGGTGTTGATCATGACTTTCATGATCCAGGCCGTCGCGCCGACCGCGGCAGCAGCAGCGATCGAGCACAGCAAACCTGTCACATACAGCATCTTGTGCGGCGGCAGATTTTCGCCAATCAGACGCTTGATCAGCGGATATGCCGGGACCGTTGACACTCGTTTCTTTGCAATCATCTTGTCGCCGCCCGTTGCGATCCCGTCCGGTCTTCGTGTTGTCTTGAAGCACGAGACGGCTTCGATCACCTGTCTGTGGCTTCGTTCCCGACCGCAGTCAATGCCGAACCGGATCCTTGCACGTCATCGGCTTATGACTGTCGGTTCCTCGCATCCGAGCATAGCGGATCCCAGCCACGCGGCTCTTGCGCCATTCGCCGTCGGCCGCGCTATGCCCGGTCAGTGTTTCGCGAGGACCATGAGATGGCTTCCAAGAGGCGATGTGTGATTGCTTTTGATTGAAAAGCCCACATCCGAAAGCACCGCGATCATCTCCTTATCCTTGCCAGGAGGGACGCGGGCAACGATCGTTTGAGCACGCCCGGCGATATCGCACAGCACGCGTCGCGCCTTGTCCGCGCCGAGGCTCCACTGCATGTGATGGTAGACCGCCAGCAGCATGACGATGTCGTACTGCGGTTTGAGAACATTTTGCAGCTTCCGGCTGCCGAGATCGAGACAATCGAACTGGCTTTGGACCGGACAACCCAGGAAGATCATCCTGGCCGTCTCGATATGCGGCTTGAGAATGTCGATCCCATGGATCGAACTCGGTCCTAGCTTGGATATCTCATAGGCGACAATACCCATGTTGCAGCCAACATCGAGAATGGATTTCCCGGCGTAGTCGACCTCTGCTGAGAATAGGCCGTCCAGTCGGTCGTCCCACGTTCCCTTGAATCTCTTTTGCTTATTTGACCACCACAAATCATTGTTCTCCAAAAACGGCGCCGGATTGGTTTCCTTGACGGAGGGGGACTGTGCGCCCGGCCTAACTCGGTCCAGTTGCCGGCGCGCAAACGACACTGTCCTGAGCGTCCTGTAAACGCAACCGCGGGAGAAAGGAACTCCTGATCACAGCATCCTGCGAAGACGTTTCGGTAAGTTGACGAACACCCGGCCCGACAAATCGACATACTGGTTGGAAATGGCAACGTCGCTTGGCGCCCCCTACCCGTGCCTGCCCTCGAGTTCCTGAAACGCACGATAGCCCGGGCCGGCACACGCAGGGACATAAGTAATGCCCCGTAGGCAAGGCAAGCCATATTTGTTCTTGCTTTGTGCCGGCAGCTATGCTACTAATTTGGCTACGGTGCTGATTTGCACCAACGACCGTCTTGCCGCGACATGCGGTTTTTCAGCCAGGCTCGATCAAAGCTCGCCCGCATCGCGGGGCTTTTGGCCAATCACGGCCGAGTGCCGGCCTTTTCGGCAGCTTCCGAGAATGGAAATCGGAAAAGCAGCTTCCGGTTCTCGTCGCAGATTTCGAAGGAAAGACCTGTCAGGACCGGGCTGCCGCTGAGCAGGCCCTCGGCCAGGATTTCCTTGGCCGAGGCCATTGCGTTATCCTGAGCCGCGGACAAACCGTCCAACTCCTGACCCTCGAAATCTTCCGTCAAGCGGCCCTCATTGTTTCGGAAATGGAAAAAATATCTCGGCATGGCTGCTCCGGTCGATCGGTTTCTCTAATGCATGTCGCGCAAAACTGTGCAGCGGTTTTGCGGCAACGACATGCACAAAAACAGGCACTTACAGCGCATCGCATGAGGCCGATCGACGCGATGCGCTTTAGTGGCGAGCGCCTCAGGAACAGCGTCGGATTTGTGCACGACAGCACCGTGCGATTTTGGCGTTGGGATTCATGGCGTTTAGGCCTTCATGCGTCAGGTCGATCGAACAGCACCCCCAGCCCGTGTTCGAACGCACATGCCGCAATCATGTCGTCCAGGACTTTTCCGGAGGCCGGGCAATTCGGCATGACAGCCCTGATCGCGATCTCAGCCGCTGCGGTGGAAACCGCATCGTGGCGCCTCTTCCTGGTCTCCATGTATTGCTCGAGCAGAATTTTCAGGCGCCGCGCGGCAATCTCGTCAACGACCATTGTTCTCCCTCGATTCGGCACAATCCGTCTTCCGGGTCTGTCCTCCGGATGAAGGTCCGCTGCCATTGGGTAGCAGCGGACCACTCGGCTGGGTGAGCCAATGACCCGAGGCGGGGTGTCTCGGACCGCCACCACAATAGCTTCGGCAGGCCACTCGTTCCACAGACCGCTGTCGTTGGTAATTTTCGTACACTGAGCATTGCCGCAGACAGTCTGCGACGGTGGGATTTTTGCGTTATGCCCGTAGCCTGATAACCGGATCAGCTTCGGCTTCGATCGACATAGCTGTAGATGCCCGCGCCGATCGCGACCGCTCCTACAGTGATCAGAATCGATGGCACACCCATTAACGTGGCGATGATCCCCCAGACAATGGCGACGGCAATTGCGCCGGCCGTTCCCAGCACCAGTCTAAGCCGTTTCGACATTTTCCGTTTCCCCCAAAGTGCATCTTCCTTTTTCTGGTCGAAATACCGCAATGCGGCAGCATTGTCTGCGCTTTGTTCAACTTTTTCGCCGCCCCTGAGCCCGACCGCTGAGGCGTAAGCGATCCGTATGCGGCCTTGTTGCAAATACCCACTCGACAATCAGGAAGCTTGGGCGCGAGCCCGAGAAGCAAGGCGTCAGAAAGCGAGGTATCTATGCAAAGTTTTCGGAATTTACTCCGGTTCTCGATCATGGCCATGGCGGCCACGACAACCGCAATAGTGATCACCGGCCTTACCCCCGAGACAACCGAAGCGAATTTGATTTGCCCTAGGTTGGTCTGCAAGAAGGCGAGCAATGAACACAGTGCTTTCGGCACCAAATATCAGCGCAAATGCACCTGCGAAAATATAAACGAGGGCGCCAACAACCATCGCTCCCCACACAACCTCAACAACAGGCCCATCGGCGGCTCAAGCAGCAGCAGTGGTTCGAGCGGCACCAGCAGTTCGAGCGGCAGCAGCGGTTCGAGCGGCAGCAGCGGATCGAGCGGCACCAGCGGTTCCAGCGGCACCAGCGGTTCGAGTGGCACCAGCGGTTCGAGTGGCACCAGCAGTTCAAGCGGCACCAGCAGTTCAAGCGGCAGCAGCGGTTCGAGCGGCAGCAGCGGTTCCCGCGGCAGCAGAGGGTCAAGCGGCCGCAGCGGTTCGAGCGGCAGCAGCGGTTCCAGCGGCAGCAGCGGTGCGAGCGGTAGCAGCGGATCCAGCGGCAGCAGCGGTTCGAGTGGCACCAGCAGTTCAAGCGGCGGCAATGACGGAACAAGCAGCGGCGGCTCAAGCGGATCGAGCAGTAGCAGCGGATCCAGCGGCGGCAACGACGGGACAAGCAGCCGCGGATCCAACGGCAGCGGTGGAGTGTAGCGGCTGCTCAAGTGGCACCAGCGGCGGCGGGTGGGCACACTACGTGACCCGTGGCGGCCGCCGACGACGATCAACCCTCATGACAACGGGAGTAGCAGCTTGACGCTCCAACCGAAATCCGCGACCGCGCCCCTAACCGGCCTTGCAGGACTGTTTGGTCTTGCGCTGGCCGTCGGAGTGCTCGTCAACAGAAGCTGGCCTGTGCATTTGCAGGCCATGACTGTCATTGCAGCTACCGCGGCAGCGATGATCGCGGTCGACACGGCCTATTTCCAGACGTTCCGGAGGCGTTCGACGGGATTGCAGGCGAAGCCGATGCGAGCGCTTGAAGTCGAGCGCGTCGTGCGCAAGCTCATAGGCTTCATCGTCACGCTCACGACCATTGCCGCAGTCTACTGGATAGTGCCGGAATACCGGCGCGGGTTTTACGCCCCCTACTGGGCGGCGCTTTACGACACCTTGCCGGAGCTGCTCGTCGCCGCGCCGTTTTATGTTGCCTATGTCGACCGCCGGCAGACCGATCCGGAAGATTCATATGCCGAAATCGGTGCATTCGTCCTCAGCGGCGCCGTGCCGCAAAGGACCGAGCAGATACGCCAGCACGTGCGGGGCTGGATCGTCAAAGGCTTCTTCCTGCCGCTGATGTTCGTCTATCTGTGCTCCACACTGGGTTCGATCCTTGCCGGGCTGGAACAACCGTATCGATTCGACATCATGCGCTGGCACGCTTTTGCAATCGATCTCCTGTTCATGGTGGATGTTCTTGTCGCGGTCGTCGGCTACGTCTTCACGCTGCGCGTCCTCGACAATCATATCCGCACCGTCGAGCCCACCGTATTCGGCTGGCTGGTCTGTCTTGCCTGTTATGAACCCATCAACGCCGCCACCCGTGCCTACCTGAACTACGAAACGGGCGCCAACTGGACGGCGGTGATGCCCTCACCGGCGCTCCAGGTTTTCTGGGGATCGGCGATCCTCTTCTGCATCTTGATTTTTGTCTGGTCCACCGTGAGCTTTGGCCTGAGATTTTCCAATCTCACCAATCGCGGAATCATCACCTGCGGACCGTATCGCTGGATCAAGCATCCGGCCTATGTTTCGAAAAACCTCTCCTGGTGGCTGGTCTCCCTACCGTTCCTCACCGCCGCAGGACCCGCTGAAGCGCTGCGGCACTCCGCCATCCTGCTCGCGCTCAATGCCATCTACGCACTCCGCGCCATCACCGAGGAATGCCATCTGTCACGCGACCCCGATTACGTCGCCTATCGCGATTACATCAGCGAAAACGGCGCCGTTGCTCAGCTCAAACGACTGTTCGCGAAAGCGAGTCGGTCGCCGATCAGGCGCTCAGGCTGAATGCCCTTGCTCGGACCATCTGCGGCAGCTTGCCTATCGCCTCAAGGCATGATCGCGATGCCGATCCTCGCCGCTCATCGGCAACGGCCGATCGCCCTCGAGCAGGCGGGTGATCCGGGCGAAGCCGGCAAAAGCCTTTCTCGCTTCCTCGGCCGACATCCGGCCGGCCATGGCCGCAGCGCAGCAATTCACGGCGCACTGGTAAACCGGCCCGCGCCGCCCGGCCGGCCATTTTCGCAAGAATGCCATCGCTTCGGCAACGCTGTCGATCTCCTCCACGGACTGTCCCTGTCCGCGCAAAATCCGCACGGGCGAAAAGAATTGCAAGCGGTCCATCATTTCCTCCCCGTCGACCGGATGCGTGCGATCGAACCCCACTAAACTCGCGAACCCGACTTTGGTTCCCGGCAAAACATGGCTTGGCCTGAAAAATGTTTGCTGGACGAGACGAGCAGCGGTGGACGCGCCCGGCAGCTCCAATTGGGTGACATCTTGCCCCAATTGGGTGACATCTTGCCATTGTACGGGAACGTTAGGGCGGCTGATGCATTTCGATGCCACGAGCAGTCTTTTTGAGGGAAATGCCAAAACATGAGAATAGCCCATGTGGCGCCGCTCCATGAATCCGTGCCACCCCGGTTCTATGGAGGGACGGAGCGCATCGTCTCCTATCTGACCGAAGGATTGGTCGAGCTTGGCCATGACGTGACCCTGTTCGCCAGCGGCGATACCAAGACATCGGCGAAATTGGTGGCGTGTCGCGAGCGCGCGCTCCGTCTCGATCCGCGCCCGCACAAATCCGAAACCGCGGCGCATCTCTCGATGCTCGCCGAGGTGAGGAGCCGTGCGCAACAGTTCGACATCATCCATTTCCATCTCAGCCACTTCCTGCATTTTCCTTTCTTCGAACACATGCCCGACCGGACGGTGACGACACCGCATGGCAGGCTCGACTATGTCGACCTGGCCCCGGCCTACGAACATTTTCCGCGCTTTCCGATGATCTCGATTTCGCGTAGCCAGAGAACCGGGCTACCCAGGGCAAATTGGCTGGCGACCATCCATCACGGGCTACCGATCAATACGTATGAGCCGACTTTCGAGACGGAGGTGGACGAGCCGTATCTGGCCTTTCTGGGCCGGCTGTCGCGCGACAAGCGCCCGGACCGTGCCATTGAGATCGCCTTGCGCTCCGGGCTGAAACTGAAGCTTGCGGCAAAGATCGGCGACGACGACCGCCCTTTTTTCCACGACACGATCGAGCCGCTGATCGACGGCGACCGTGTCGACTATATCGGCGAGATCGAAGAGGACAGAAAAGCGGAATTCCTCGGCAAGGCGGCCGGCCTGCTGTTTCCGATCGATTGGCCGGAGCCGTTCGGTCTTGCCGCGATAGAGGCTATGGCCTGTGGCACGCCGGTAATCGCCTGGAAATGCGGTGCCCTGCCGGAGATCATCGACCACGGCGTGACCGGTTTCCTTGTCGATACGGTCGATGCCGCGGTCACCTCGATACCGGAATTGCTGCGCCTCGACAGGCGACAGGTGAGAGCCGTGTTCGAAAACCGTTTTTCTGCCACGAGAATGGCCCACGACTATGTGGCTGCCTATGCGCGCCTGATCGGTACTCCCGGTGAAGCGAGAGCGTCCTGATCGGCGTCATTGTGGACGTTGGAACGAAACGACAGAGCTTGTGACGTATGAATCAACTCGACGAGCGTAAGCTTGATCCCGCCGTAGCCCTTGCCTCCCTCGACGAGGTTGCGCCCCGGGAGCCGCACCGGCTGTTCGCCCTCAAGCAAGCCGACTGCTTCGCGGTGGCCGACGCCTATGGCGACATCCGCGGCGCCGGCGATGGCTTTTTCCGAGACGACACGCGTGTGCTTTCGGAATTCCGGCTGACGGTCGGTGGCCGGCAAATGTCGTTGCTCGGCGCCTCGCTCAGCCAGGATAATGTGCTTTTCACCTCGAACCTGACCAATCTGCCGATCCAGAGTGTCGGTGGTCGCGACATTCCGCAGGGCGCGATCCACATAGAACGCGTCAGGCTGCTTTGGCAGGACCGGCTGTTCGAGCGCATCACCCTTTCCAACTACAGCCAGGAATCGTCGGCCATTCGGGTTTCCTTGCATTTCGCAGCAGATTTCCGCGACATGTTCGAGGTGCGCGGTTCGACCCGGCTCAAGCGCGGAATAGCCCACGCCGCCGAGACCAGTCCGACATCCGTGGTGCTTCGATATGACGGGCTGGACCAGCTCGTGCGCCTGTCAGCGATCTCGTTCTCGCAGGCGCCGGACAATTTGACCGCCAGCCGCGCGGATTTCCTGGTTGCGGTGACGAAGCGCAGCAGCGAGGTCCTCTATATCGAGGTCGGCCCGGAAGTGGCGGAGACACCCGACCGCGACCGTTTTCGGGCTGCCGCCGCCCGCGCTCGCTTCGGCATGCGCGCCAAACGCCGCCACGGCGCGACGGTGCACAGTTCCGGCCGCGTCTTCAACGACTGGATCGAACGCGCGCGCGCGGACGTGGCGCTGCTGACCACCGAGCTTGCAACCGGACCTTACCCCTATGCCGGCATACCCTGGTTCTCGACGGCATTTGGCCGTGACGGGGTGATTTCCGCATTGCAGATGCTGTGGTTGAATCCTGGGCTGGCGCGCGGCGTACTCGCCTTTCTCGCCCAGCATCAGGCGACCGAAACGTCGCCGTTCAGCGATTCGCAGCCCGGCAAGATCATGCACGAGACCCGCAAGGGCGAGATGGCGGCACTGCGGGAGCTCCCGTTCGGCCGCTATTACGGCGGCGTCGATACCACGCCGCTCTATATTCATCTCGCTTGCGCCTATGCGGATCGTACCGGCGACATGGCGTTCGTCGACAGCCTGTGGCCATCGCTCTGTGCAGCGGCCGAATGGACGGAGGAGACAAGCCGCGCGACCGGCTTCGTTACCTACCAGCGCGGCGCCGAGACCGGCCTTGCCAACCAGGGCTGGAAGGACAGTTTCGATTCCGTCTTCCATGCCGATGGCCGCATGCCCAAGGGGCCGATCGCCCTGGTCGAGGTGCAAGGCTACGTCTTTGCCGCGTTCCGTGGGCTGGCGGCGCTCGCCCGCCGCCGCGGCGAGGACGACAAGGCCGATCATTGGGAGGAACGCGCCGAAACCATGCGCGCCGCGGTGGAACGCCATTTCTGGATGGACGATCTCAATTTCTATGCACTGGCGATCGATGGTGCAGGCGAGCTCTGCAAGGTACGGACGTCGAATGCCGGCCATCTTCTCTTTGTCGGGCTGCCCGAGCCGGAACGGGCGCAGATGGTCGCCGATCAGCTGCTCTCCGCGTCGTTCCACTCTGGTTGGGGCGTGAGGACGCTGGCCGACGATGCGATATTCTTCAATCCGATGTCCTACCACAATGGTTCGATCTGGCCGCACGACACCGCCATGTGCGGTGCAGGCCTGGCACGTTATGGCGTGCGCGACAGCGTGGTTCGGCTGATGAGCGGCACGTTCGAATCGGCTGTCCATTTCAACATGCGGCTGCCGGAACTGTTCTGCGGCTTTACCCGGTCGCCGGGCGAAGCGCCCATCGCCTATCCCGTCGCGTGCCTGCCGCAAGCCTGGTCAGCGGGATCGGCCTTCATGCTGATGCAGGCCTGCCTTGGGCTCGAAATCGACGGCTGGAACAGCGAAATCCGGGTCACCCGCCCAAGGCTGCCGATCGGCATCGACACGCTGACATTGCGGCATCTGGGTGTCGGCTCGACAGTGGTCGACCTCACATTCCAGCGTGTCGGCGACCGGGTCGTCGCCTTTCTTGCCGACCGGTATGAGGGGATGGTGCCGCTCATCGTGCGCACTTGATGCCGCCGCGCTCCGGCGCATCGAAAATGACGCGCGCGTTGCAATCGTCCGGAACCGATAGCCTCTTTGTGCGTTGCAAAAATGGGCGGGATGGGGACGCTGTCGTTGTCATACGGCGGCGAACCAGAAAACAAATAAAAAAAACGGCTATCGGCCGGCCGGAGGCGAGATCACATTCCATGTCAGATTATACTGTAAACCTGCTCTGGGTTTTGCTGATTGCAAGTTTTGGCTTTTCCGCTTTTGCCATTCTCCTGTCGATATCCCGCCAGCGCCGCGGTCGCGCAACGGCCGCCGCATACACGCCGAGCGAGGATGTCGCCTCGGAAGCGGCACGCAAGGTGCTGCGCGAGTTCGAAAAGAACGGCCAGTCCGCCGATGCGGCACTGGTCACGTGGTCGCCCGACACGTTGCGCAAGATCCTGGCCGACGACCTGCCGGACGCACAGGTCATCGTGGTGTCCAACCGCGAACCCTACATCCACAACATCAAGGACGACGGGGTCCAACTTTTGGTGCCGGCCAGCGGCCTGGTTTCGGCACTCGAGCCCATCACCCGCGCCTGTGCCGGCACCTGGATCGCCTATGGCGGCGGCACGGCAGACCGTCTCACCGTCGACAAGGACGACCGGGTGCAGGTGCCGCCAGGCAATCCGTCCTACACGCTGCGCAGGGTCTGGCTGACGGAGGAGGAATATCAGGGCTACTATCTGGGCTTCGCTAATGAGGGCCTATGGCCGCTTTGCCATATCGCCTTCACCCGCCCCGTGTTTCGCGCCTCGGACTGGGACGCCTACGAGGCCGTCAACCGCAAATTCGCCGATACGGTGGTTGCCGAAGCCCGCAACGAACGGCCGATCGTGCTGGTGCAGGACTATCATTTCGCGCTGCTACCGCGCATGATCCGCCAGCGCCTGCCGGACGCGATAGTCATCACCTTCTGGCATATCCCGTGGCCTAATTCGGAAGTATTCAGCATCTGTCCGTGGCGTGAGCGGATCCTGGAAGGACTGCTCGGCAGTTCGATCATCGGCTTTCATACCCAATTCCATGCCAACAACTTCACCGAAAGTGTCGACCGCTTTCTGGAGAGCCGGATCGAACGGGCAGACGCGGCAATCTCCTATGGTGGGCAGACCACATTGGTCCACGCCTATCCCATTTCCATAGAATGGCCGGCCCAATTGCTGGCAAAACTGCCGTCTGTGGAGGAGTGCCGCGCCAGCGTGCGCGACAGATTCGGCCTGTCTGCGGATACCAAACTATGCGTTGGCGTCGAGCGCCTCGACTACACGAAAGGCATTCTCGATCGCTTCCATGCCTTGGACGAATTGTTCACGAGATATCCCGAATGGATAGGCAAGGTGGTTTTCCTGCAGATCGCCGCGCCGAGCCGGGGGACATTGCCCGCCTACCAGCAACTCCACGACGAATGCCGCCGCTGTGCCGAGGAGCTCAACCGGCGCTATGGCAGCGAGACATACAGCCCTATCCTGATGGTCGCCGAACATCATCGGCAGGAGCAGGTCTACGAGGTCTATCGTGCCGCCGACATCTGTATGGTCACCAGTCTGCATGACGGCATGAACCTTGTCGCCAAGGAATTCGTCGCAGCGCGCGACGACGAACAGGGCGTGCTTTTGCTCAGCACCTTCGCCGGTGCCTCGCGCGAATTGCTGGAAGCACTGATCGTCAACCCCTACGATGCGGCCATGATGAGCGAGGCGCTGTTGCAGGCGCTGACGATGACGCCGGAAGAGCAGCGCGAACGTTTGCGGCCGATGCGCGAGATGGTCCGCGACAACAATGTCTACCGCTGGGCCGGCAGCATGCTGCTGGACGCCGCGCGCCTGCGCAAACGCGGCGATCTCGACAGGGTGACCGGAACCGGCGAGCGCCCGCCATCGAACACCAACAACGTCATCTCGATGTTCGAGCGGGCTCGGAAGGCAGCGTCGTGAAAAGCTTTGAACAACCACCGGCGTTGAACCTGTCGGAAGGGCAATGGGCGCTCTTCCTCGACATCGACGGAACCCTGCTGGAACACGCTGCCCATCCCGACGCGGTGTTCGTCGGCGAGGAATTGCGCAATCTGCTCGAACGCATCGAGCGGCGGCTGGATGGTGCGGTCGCCTTCATCACCGGCCGATCGATTCCCGCCGTGGACAAGCTGTTCCACCCGCTGAAGCTGCGGATTGCCGGACTGTATGGGCTGGAGCACCGGCTGACGCCGAGCGGTCCGATCGATGCCGCCGACGCGCCGGCCGACATCGCCGCCCTTGCGGACGAGATCGAGGCCGAACTGGGCAGCGGCAAGGTCTATGTCGAGCGCAAGGGGCCGGTCCTTGCCGTTCATACAAGAGCAGCACCGCAACTGCTTGCACCCGCAATCCAGCTCGTCGAACAGGCATTGGCCCGGCTTCCGAAGGGTTATCGGGTGCTTCCGGGAAACGCCGGCGTCGAGCTCATGCCTTTGGAAGCCGTCAAAGGTGCTGCCATCCGGCGTTTCATGGACATTCCGCCCTTTGTTGGCCGGCGGCCGATATTCCTCGGAGACGATACATCGGACGAACACGGTTTCGAGGCGATCAATGAAATTGGCGGCATCTCCATCCGCGTGAAGCCGAACGGACCGACGGCCGCAACCTATGTCCTCGACGACGTGACGGGCGCAATAGCCTGGCTCGAGGCCAGTTTCGAGACGTCGGCGGTGGCCTGATCGCGCCGTGGCCCGGTTCAGCTGATCTTCCCGTCCACTATGTGAATGCGGCGATCCATGCGTGCGGCCATGTCGAGGTCATGCGTGACTGCCACGACCGTCTTGCCGCGTTCGCGCACCAGATTCTGCAGGATTGTGAACACCTGCTCCGAGCTCTTGCTGTCGAGGCTCCCCGTCGGCTCGTCTGCCAGGATAGCCACCGACAGCGATGGAGGAGAGTTGATGAGTAGGAAATCGCGCGCTTCGACCGATGCCGTTCTCAAGGAACTACGCGCCTTCGGCCTCACCTATCCAGGCGCCGAGACAAAGAGTCCGTGGCCTGGTCACGACGATCTCGCGGTGAAAGGCAAGACCTTTGCTTATTTGAGCCTTGAAGGCGAACCGTTCAGCATCTCCCTCAAACTCCCCTACAGCGGCGACGAGGCGAGAAAGCTCCACTATGCGTCGCCGACGGAGTACGGCCTTGGCAAGAGCGGATGGGTGACGTTCGAACCAGCACCGGACGAACTGCCACCGATGGGACAACTGAAGTCATGGCTCGATGAGAGTTATCGCGCACAAGCGCCCAAAAAGCTTGCCGCCCTGATCACGCACAAGGTGGACTCTGGAGCTTAGGTCGAGCGATTGGTGTCACCCCACGAATCGCCGGCGCTAGAAGCTCAACGACGCCACGCCGATAAGCGCGTTTCTCATTGAATGACTTTAAGCCCAAAGCCGGCAAATCGTCTGCTTGCCGGTTCCCCTGCGTCAGGCTTAACCTGCGTGCCATGCGTGGAGGCGCGTGCGGTTGCAAGGGGAGGACATAGCAATGACAATACAAGGCGCATCACCGGACCTGTACAATGAGGATCTCGCTCCGGCGAAGGTTCGAAACTGGGGACCGTTCTCGATCTTCAACGTCTGGACGTCGGACGTCCACAGCCTGTGGGGCTACTATCTCGCTGCCAGCCTGTTCCTGTTCTGCGGCGGCTTCGTCAACTTCATCATCGCCATCGGTATCGGTTCGCTGATCATCTATGCGTTGATGAACATGGTCGGCTATGCCGGCGTGAAGACCGGGGTGCCCTACCCGGTCCTGGCGCGTGCCTCCTTCGGCATCTGGGGCGCCAACATACCGGCGCTGGTGCGCGCCATCGTCGCCTGCTTCTGGTACGGCGCGCAGACGGCGGCCGCCTCCGGGGCGATCGTAGCCCTGCTGATCCGCTCGCAATGGTTCGCCGACTTCAACCAGAGCACACATTTCCTCGGCCATTCCGGGCTCGAGGTGATCTGCTTCGCCGTCATCTGGGCGCTGCAACTCCTGATCATCCAGAAAGGCATGGAAACGGTGCGCCGCTTCCAGGATTGGGCCGGACCGGCGGTGTGGGTGATGATGCTGATCCTGGCGATCTATCTTTGCATCAAGGCAGGCACCTTCGCTTTCACCAGCGACATCCCGATGGATGTGCTGCTGGAAAAGACAAAGGACGCGGGCGTGCCGGGCACGCCGGGCTCCTGGACCTCGCTGTTTGCGGTGGCCGCGATCTGGGTGACCTATTTCTCCGCGCTCTATCTCAACTTCTGCGATTTCGCGCGCTACGCCCCCGACAAGGCATCGCTGCGCAAGGGCAACATCTGGGGCCTGCCGGTCAATCTTATCCTGTTCTCGCTGGTCGCCGGCGTTACGACGATCGCCGCCTTCGACGTCTATGGCGAGGTGCTGCTGCATCCCGACCAGATTTCGGCGAAATTCGACAGCTGGTTCCTGGCGGCGCTCGCAGCCCTGACCTTTGCGGTGGCGACGCTCGGCATCAATGTGGTGGCGAACTTCGTGTCGCCGGCCTTCGACTTCTCCAATGTCTTTCCACGCCAGATCGACTTCAAGAAGGGCGGCTACATCGCGGCGCTGATCGCGCTGGTGCTCTATCCATTCGCGCCCTGGGAAGGCAGTGCCGCCTCCTTCGTCAACATCATTGGCGCAACGATGGGGCCGATCTTCGGCGTGATGATGGTCGACTACTATCTGATCCGGAAGGGCGAGGTCGACGTCGAGGCGCTCTACAGGGAGAATGGCGAATTCCGCTTTCAGGGCGGCTGGCATGTCAATGCCTTCATCGCCGCCGGTATCGGCGCGGTCTTCTCCTCGATCCTGCCCAACTTCACCAGCCTGCTGCCGTCATGGTGGGGCGTCTATGGCTGGTTCTTCGGCGTGGCAATTGCCGGCGTCATCTACTACGTGCTGCGCACCATGGCACTCGGTGCCGGAGCCAGGATAGCCAAGGCCTGAGCGATTTGGGGCGGCGCGAGCCGCCCCGTTTATTCTGCGACCATCTCGGCCAGGCGGCGCACCGTATTCCAGTTGCGCGAGGTGCCGATGCCGAGACGTTTGTGACTGACCGCCGCAAGCAGCCGCGAACTCGGCGTCTCGCGGGAAAAGACGATCCAGATGTCGCCGCCGACAATCCGCAGCTTCTCGTCCTTGCCGGCATACGCCTCAAGCGCCGCGGCGGTCTCGGCGGGAACGGGCGCCCGCATCACGCGCACCGCCACCTGGTCCGCGGCCTCAGCCGATTCGGCTGGGAACGGATTGCTGGCCGCCATCCTCAGCCAGCCGTCGGCGCGGCGCACGATGATGTCGACGTGGCGGCCGAAAGTCTTTGCGAACGTCACCTCCAGCCGCTGCTCCAACGCCGCAAGTTCTGTTTCTTGCGCCTCGAAAACCAGATTGCCGGTCGCCACCAGCGTGCGCGGGTTATTCAGACCCAGGCCTTCGGCCATCGCCTTCAGATCGGACATGACGACCCGCCGCCCCTCGCCCAGGACAATGCTGTAGAGCAGCGCGACGTAAGTTTGCATGGGCGGCTAGTTAGACCAGCCGCGACTGCTCTACCGCCGCCTCGATGAAGCTGGCAAACAGCGGGTGCGGATCGAGCGGCCGGCTTTTCAACTCGGGATGGTACTGCACGCCGATGAACCAGGGGTGGTCGGGATATTCGACCGTTTCCGGCAGCACGCCGTCCGGCGACATGCCGGCAAACACCAGGCCGCAATCCTCGAGCCGCTCCTTGTAGTCGACATTGACCTCGTAGCGGTGGCGATGGCGTTCGGAAATCTGCGTATCGCCATAGATCTCGGCGATCTTCGATCCCTTGGCAAGGTCGGCCTGGTAGGCACCGAGCCGCATGGTACCACCAAGGTCGCCGGTTTCCCTGCGCTTTTCCAGCATGTTGCCCTTCAGCCATTCGGTCATCAAGCCGACAACCGGCTCCTCGGTTGGACCGAACTCGGTCGATGATGCGTGCTCGACGCCGGCCAGCGAACGCGCCGCCTCGATGCAAGCCATCTGCATGCCGAAGCAGATGCCGAAATACGGCACCTTGCGCTCGCGCGCGAACTTCGCCGCCAGGATCTTGCCCTCCGAGCCGCGCTCGCCAAAACCGCCGGGGACGAGAATGCCATGGACCTTCTCCAGCCACGGCGCCGGGTCTTCCTTCTCGAATATCTCGCTTTCGATCCAGTCGAGCTTGACCTTGACCCGGTTGGCGAGGCCGCCATGCGACAGCGCCTCGATCAGCGATTTGTAGGCGTCCTTGAGGCCGGTATATTTGCCGACGACGGCAATGGTCACTTCGCCTTCCGGATTGTGGATGCGGTTGGACACCGCTTGCCACCGTTCCATGCGCGGCTTCGGCGCCGGATCGATGCCGAAGGCCGCCAGCACTTCCGAATCCAGCCCTTCATTGTGATAGGCCATCGGCACGTCGTAGATATGCGGGACGTCGAGCGCCTGGATGACGGCGCTTTCGCGGACATTGCAGAACAGCGACAGCTTTCTGCGCTCTTCCTTGGGGATCGGCCGGTCGGCGCGGACCAGCAGTATGTCGGGTGCAATGCCGATGCCGCGCAACTCCTTGACCGAATGCTGCGTCGGCTTGGTCTTCAGTTCGCCTGCCGTCGGAATGTAAGGCATCAAGGTCAGGTGGACGTAGACGGCGTTGTTGCGCGGCAGGTCGTTGCCGAGTTGGCGGATCGCCTCCAGGAACGGCATCGCTTCGATGTCGCCGACGGTGCCGCCGATCTCGCACAGCACGAAATCGTAGTCGTCATTGCCGTTGAGGACGAAATTCTTGATCTCGTCGGTGACGTGCGGAATGACCTGCACGGTAGCGCCGAGATAGTCGCCGCGCCGCTCGCGCTCGATGATGTTCTTATAGATGCGGCCGGTGGTGATGTTGTCCTGCTGGTTGGCCGAGCGGCCGGTGAAGCGCTCATAATGGCCAAGATCGAGATCGGTCTCGGCCCCGTCATCGGTCACGAAGACTTCGCCGTGCTGATAGGGCGACATCGTGCCGGGATCGACATTGAGATAGGGATCGAGCTTTTTGATGCGTGCGCGATAGCCCCGCGCCTGCAAGAGAGCCCCAAGGGCCGCTGCAGCAATGCCTTTTCCAAGTGAGGAAACCACGCCGCCTGTGATGAATACATATCGCGCCATGGGAGTCATCGCTTAACGCGGCCGAATTGATTCCGCCAGAGAAAAAACCGCCGCGAAGGCTTTTTCCCAAGAAGGCGCTCTGGTCGTTGGCGTATCAAAACAAAAGGGCCGGCGAGGCCGGCCCTTTTGGCACGATCTGTCAAAGCGTCAGATGATGACGACTTTGGTGCCTACTTTCACCCGGCGGTAAAGGTCCATGATGTGCTCGTTGATCATACGGAAGCAGCCATTGGAGGCGCTGGTTCCGATTGACTGCGGCGCGATGGTGCCGTGAATGCGCAGGTGGGTATCTTTCTTGCCGTCGTAAAGATAGATGGCGCGTGCACCGAGCGGATTGTCGCCGCCGCCGGGCATGCCGTCCTTGTACTGGCCATAGTGCTTGGGTTCGCGCTTTTGCATATCCAGCGTCGGAATCCAGCGCGGCCATTCCTGCTTGTCGCCGACGGCAACCGTACCCTTGAACTGCAGGCCTTCCCGGCCGACCGCGATGGCATAACGGCGGGCGGTTGACGATGATTCGACGAGGTAGAGACGACGGGCGCTGGTATCGATGACGATGGTGCCGGGGTTGTAGCCGGTGAATTCGACCTCCTGCGGCACGAATTCCGGCTTGACCTTGAACTGCCGCTTGGCCTGCTTCCTTTCGAGCGCGGCGTCGAGCGCGCGTGTTTCCGGAAGCAGCGACATCGACGAAGAGGATGTGCCGCCGAACAGTCCCGCGAACAGCCCGACGCTCTGCGGCTTCTGCCCGACCGGTTCGCTGCGCAACTCGCCATTGTTGCCGGTCAGCGCAACGTTCATGGCCTCGGCCGGGATCGGCTCGGCCGACTGGATCGGCGCAATGGGCGTAATCGGTTCGATGATGTTGACGGTCTTCTTCTTGGCCGGCGTGGCGTCAGCCACCTTGGCCGTTGCGAGCGGCTGGCTCTTCTTGGCAAGGAACGCCTGGCGTTCCGCATCGGCTTTGGCTTTCGCCGCCTCGCGCATCGCCAGCTTCCTGGCTTCGAGTGCCTTGGCGCGAGCGGCGTCCTTGTCGGCTGCGATCTTGGCTTCGATCTTGCGGATCTGCGCAAGGTCGTCCGGCGTCGGATCTTTCTTCTTCTTGAGAAGCTTCAATTGCGCTGCATCGCTTTTGGCAGCGACCTTGACGACGTCGGTTGTTGTTGCGGCTTTGTGGGCCGAGTTTGCCGTCGGCATGGCCGCGAAAGCGGGCGCACCTAGGCTGAGCACGGCACAAAGGCCGGCAAAAATGAAGCTGCGAAGCTGCATGGGGAAGATCCGATCGTTCAATGCTTGTTGCCCACGGCGTCGCCCGGCGCCCCCCAAGGACGCCGAGAATGCCGCGTGCAACGTATAATCGATTAGCCGGAAGCGCCTCAAGCGTGAGGCGCAGTCGAATCTTCATGATCGTGCGGCATTTGCCGCGACTGTGTTCAAACGACAACAGATCGCGGCATAAGTTGCCCTATTACTGGTTGGGGACCTGCGGCGTGGCCGGCGCGGCGGCGCCGTTTGTCGCTGGCGGCGTCGCCGGAGCGGTTGCCGGCGGCGTCGTTGCCGCGCCATTGCCGGACGGCGGGGTCGGCGCCGTGGTGCCTGAAGGCGGCGTCGGCGTCGTGGTTCCAGGCAATTGGTTGAGTACGCCCTTGCCTGCTCCGTCCGAGGTCGCCGGCACGCGATCGAGAATGTCGATCGGCTTCTCGCCATAGCGCGCAACGATCGACAGTGTCAGCGAGGTGACGAAGAAAGCGGCAGCCAGGATCGCCGTCGCCCGCGTCAGCGCATTGGCGGCGCCACGCGCGGTCATGAAGCCCGATCCGCCGCCGATGCCGAGGCCGCCGCCTTCGGAGCGCTGCAGCAGCACCACGCCGACAAGCGCGAGCACGACCATGAGGTGGACGACGATCAGTACGGTTTCCATAATTTACCCTGGCAAGGCCTTGTGCGGCCGCTGATTTGGAGGCGGCTCAATACAATGCTTTGACGGCATTTCCAAGCCCGTGGCCGGAATATGGGAAGCAATGCGTCCTTTGCAACGATTTCGACGTCGGCCGTCCGCTCAAATGCAGCAACCAGCCCTTGTATCAAGCGATGTTTCGATAGGCTTCCGCGATGCCGAGGAAGTCCGCCGCCTTTAGGCTGGCGCCGCCGACCAGCGCGCCATCGACATTCCTGACGCCGAGCAACTCGATGGCGTTGGACGGCTTGACCGAGCCGCCGTAGAGAATGCGCATCTTGGCCGCCGTATTGCCGAGCTTCCGTGCCAGTTCTTCGCGGATATGCGCATGTGCCTCGGCGACGTCGGCGGCGGTCGGGGTCAAGCCGGTCCCAATCGCCCATATTGGCTCATAGGCAATGACGGTGTTGGAAGCCGTGGCGTTTGGCGGGACCGAGCCAGCGACCTGGCGCGACAGCACGTCGAGCGTGGCTCCTGCTTCTCGTTCGGCTCTTGTCTCACCAATGCAGATGATGGCCACCAGCCCGGCGCGCCATGCGGCGGAGGCCTTAGCCTGGACCAAGGCATCGTCCTCCTTGCGATCGGCGCGGCATTCGGAATGGCCGACGATGACATGGCTGGCACCTGCATCCTTCAGCATCTCGGCCGAAATGCAGCCGGTATAGGCGCCGCTTTCCTCGGTGTGGCAATCCTCTCCGCCGGCCCGCACCGGCGTGCGCGACAGAATCTCGGCGGCGTGCGCAAGCAAGGTCGCCGGCACGCAGACCACCGCTTCGGTCTCGGCGTCTAGCCCACTCATGAAGCCGTTGCCGATCATCCTGAGCTCGTTGAGCGAGGCGCTGGTGCCGTTCATTTTCCAATTGCCTGCGACGAGCGGGCGGATTCCAGTGGTCATGGGATTTGTTTCTCCGGGCAATTTCCAGCTGGCCCTCACTATCAAAATCAGGCCACAAAGCAATCGACAGTGGGCAGGAAGGGCGCTATTGCGCTTGTTTCAGACTCGGCGCATGCGAAATGCGCAAAAATCGGAAGTACTCATGCTTGGTATGTTGAGAAGCGCGGCGGGGACCTGGGTCGCGAAACTGCTGCTGTCATTGTTGGTGTTGAGCTTCGCCATCTGGGGCATCTCGGGGCGGCTGATGGGCGGTCTTGCCGGCCATGACGCCGTGATTACGGCCGGAGGCACCAAGGTCTCGATCAACGAATACCGCCTCGCCTACGATCGCCAGCTCAGCGTCATGTCGCAGCAATTCGGCCAGCGCATCAGCCGTGAGCAAGCGACGGCGCTCGGCATCGACAACCAGGTGCTGGCGCAACTCGTGTCGGGTGCCGTCCTCGACGAGCAGGCCCGCAAGCTCGGCCTCGGCCTGTCCAAGGACCGGCTCGCCGAACTGACGCGTGAAGACCCGGCGTTCAAAGGGCCTGCCGGAACCTTCGACAGGAGAACCTTCGAGTACCTGCTTCGGCAGGTCGGCATGCGGCCGGAAGACTATTTGAAGAACCGCGCCCAGGTCGCGGTCCGCCAGCAGATCGTCGAGGCGGTTTCGGACGGCCTCAAGGCCCCGGATACATTCTTCAAGGCGGTCGCGCTCTATCGCGGCGAAGATCGCACCATCGACTACCTGACCTTGCCGAAATCGCTGGTCGAACCGATAGAAGCGCCGTCCGACAGCGCGCTTTCGGCCTATTTCGAGGAAAACAAGAAAACCTACGCCGCTCCCGAATACCGTAAGTTCTCCTATGTCAGGCTCGAACCGGAGGACATCATGGATTTGAGCGCGGTGACCGACCAACAGGTCAGCGACGACTACAATAAGAACAAGGCGCGCTACACCACGCCGGAGATGCGCACCATCGAGCAGCTTGTGTTCAAGACACCTGATGCCGCAAAGGCGACGCTCGATTCGCTCAGGACCGGCGCGACCTTCGACAAGATCGTCGCTGCCGAAGGCAAGACGCCGGCAGACACGCTGCTCGGCACGCTGGCCAAGGACAAGATCGCCGACAAGGCGGTCGCCGATGCTGCCTTCAAACTGAACGTCAATGAGGTCAGCCCGGTCGTACAGGGCGCCTTTGGTCCCGTTCTGCTGCGCGTCACCGAGATCAAGCCCGAAGTGGTGAAGCCGCTGGCCGAAGTGTCCGAGCAGATCCGCAAGGACCTGGCACTGGGCGAGGCAAGCCGCATCTTGCTGGACGTGCACGACAATTACGAGGATACGCGCGCCTCGGGCAGTTCGCTCGCCGAGGCAGCCGCCAAATTGAAGCTGAAGGTCGTCACCATCGATGCCATCGACCGCACCGGCCAACGGCCGGATGGAAGTATCGTCAAAGACCTGCCGGAATCGCCGGCACTCATCAAGGCGGTGTTCGAATCCGAACCCGGAACCGACAATGAAGGCCTCACCACCGCCGATAACGGCTTCGTCTTCTACGACGTGAGCGCGATCACGCCTGCCCGCGACCGCACATTGGACGAAGTCCGCCAGAAGGTCGTGGCCGACTGGACCGCGGCGGAGACCACCAAACGGCTCACCGCAAAAGCACAGGAGCTCGAGAAGCGTCTCAAGGCTGGCGTCACGCTCGAGGTGATCGCCGGTGAGCTCAAGCTCGAAAAGCAGACCAAGCGCGGCGTCAAGCGCGATGCGGACGACGTCGATTTCGGCAAGGAAGGCGCCGCCGCGATGTTCGGCGTCGGCGAAGGCGGCACCGGGTTGATCCCCTCACCTACGGGCGACGGACAGATCCTGTTCAAGGTTGCCGAGGTGTTCGAGCCTGCCGGGGCCGATGCCAGCTCAGTGCCCCAGGACGCACAGAAGTCCTTCACCTCCGGCATGTCCGACGACCTGCTCGACCAGTTGGTGGCGCAGTTGCAGACGCAATATGACGTCCGCATCGATCAGGCGGCCGTAACCCAAGCCCTGGCCAGATGAGCGCGCTGAAGATCCACATCGCCAAGGTCGCCGCCGGCAGCGCTCTTTCCTTCGAGGAGGCGCGCGAGGCCTTTGACATCATCATGTCCGGCGATGCTACCCCCGGCCAGATCGGCGGCTTCCTGATGGCATTGCGCGTGCGCGGTGAGACCGTCAGCGAGATCGCCGGCGCCGTCGCCACCATGCGCGCCAAGATGCTGCGTGTCGAAGCTCCCGAGGGTGCCATCGACATTGTCGGCACCGGCGGCGACAATTCGCACAGCGTCAACATTTCGACCGCATCCGCTTTCGTCATCGCCGGCAGCGGCGTGCCCGTCGCCAAGCACGGCAATCGCGGGCTGTCCTCGCTGACCGGCGCCGCCGATGTGCTGATCGCATTGGGCGTCAAGATCGACATCCCTCCGGAGACGATCGGCCGCTGCATCCACGAGGCCGGCGTTGGCTTCATGTTCGCGCCGGCGCATCACCCGGCGATGAAGCATGTCGGCCCGACCCGGGTCGAGCTCGGAACCCGCACCATCTTCAACCTGCTGGGCCCGCTTTCCAATCCGGCGAGTGTCAGACGGCAGATGGTCGGCGTGTTCCTGCCCGAATGGATCATGCCGGTGGCAGAAACGTTGAAGGAACTTGGTGCCGACCATGCCTGGATCGTCCATGGCGACGGCTATGACGAGATCACCACCACCGGCGAGACACTTGTCGCCGAATTGGCCGGCGGCGAGATCCGCAGCTTTACGCTGACCCCGGAAGCCGTCGGACTGAAGCGGCACACCAAGGACGAGTTGCGCGGCGGCGACGCCGCCCACAACGCCCAGGCACTGCGCGACATGCTGGGCGGCGCCGCCGGCGCCTTTCGCGATACGGTGCTGATGAATGCCGGCGCCGGGCTGGTGGTGGCCGGCACAGCGACGACCCTCGCCGACGGCATGGTAACGGCGGCGCAGGCCATCGACAGCGGCCGCGCGCTGAAAGTGCTCGACAGGCTGATCGAGATTTCGAACGGTTAAAACCATGTCCGACATCCTGCGCAAGATCGAGGCTTACAAGCGCGACGAGATCGCGGCGGCCAAGGCGCGCGTGTCATTGGCCGAGATCAAGGCACGGGCGACGGATGCCGACGCGCCGCGCGGCTTTCTTTCCGCCCTTGAAGCAAAGCGCAAATCCGGCAGGTTCGCGCTGATTGCCGAAATCAAGAAGGCTAGCCCATCCAAAGGCCTGATCCGCGCCGATTTCGATCCGCCGGCGCTGGCCAGGGCCTATGCGAAGGGCGGTGCCGCCTGCCTTTCGGTGCTGACCGACGCACCCTCCTTCCAAGGCGCGCCCGAATTCCTCACCACTGCGCGCGCTGCCGTCGAGCTGCCTGCCCTGCGCAAGGATTTCCTGTTCGACCCCTATCAGGTCTACGAGGCCAGGGCATGGGGCGCCGATGCCATCCTGATCATCATGGCCAGCGTCGACGACGCGTTGGCAAGAGAACTCGAAGCGACAGCGTTCGGGCTCGGCATGGACGCGCTGGTCGAAGTGCATGACGAGGCTGAAATGGAACGCGCGCTGCAGCTGTCGTCGCGACTGATCGGTATCAACAACCGCAATCTCCGGACCTTCGAAACCAGCCTGCAGACCTCGGAGCGGCTGGCAGCGATGGTGCCGGCCGACCGCCATCTGGTCAGCGAGAGCGGTATCTTTTCGCACGACGATTGCCGCCGGCTGGAGCAGAGCGGAATTGCGACTTTCCTGGTCGGCGAGAGCCTGATGCGCCAGCAGGACGTGGCCGCGGCAACGCGCCTGCTGTTGACGGGCAAGGCGCCGGCAGAGGCCGTTTGAGGATGGCGGCCACCCTCACCCATCTTGGCGCGCAGGGCGAAGCCAACATGGTCGATGTCGGCGACAAGGCTGAGACGGTGCGCACGGCAGTCGCAGAAGGCTTTGTCGCGATGCGGCCCGAGACGCTGGACATGATCCTCGCCGGCGACGCCAAGAAGGGCGACGTGCTGGGCACCGCGCGCATTGCCGGCATCATGGCGGCCAAGAAGACGCATGAACTGATCCCGCTTTGCCATCCGCTGCTGCTGACCAGGATATCTGTCGATATCGAGGCGGACGCCGCGCTGCCCGGCCTGAAGGTGACAGCATTGACCCGCGTCACCGGCAAGACCGGCGTTGAGATGGAGGCTCTGAGTGCCGTCTCGGTCGCTTGCCTGACCATCTACGACATGGCCAAGGCGGTCGACCGCGCCATGGTCATCTCCGGCATAAGGCTGGTTGAAAAGACCGGCGGCAAATCCGGCGACTACAAGATCACCGGAGACGGGGCCACCGAGGCAGGCCGATAATGGTGCTGGTCCCAGTTGCCGAGGCGCTCGAGCGCCTGCTGGACGGCGCAGCAGCGCTGCCGGGCGAACGCGTCGCACTGCTGGATGCCGCCGACCGCGTGCTGGCGGAGCCGGTTGTGGCGCTCCGCACCCAGCCGCCGTTCAACGCCTCCGCCATGGACGGCTATGCCGTGCGGGCGGCCGATATCGCGTCCGTACCGGCAAGGCTTTCGGTGGTCGGCATGGCGCCGGCCGGACGCGGCTTTGCCGGAACGGTGCAGCAGCGGCAGGCCGTGCGCATCTTTACCGGCGCGCCGCTTCCCGAAGGCGCCGACACTATCGTCATCCAGGAGAACGTCCGCGATCTCGGTGGCGGCAGCGTCGAAGTGACGGAACGGACGGTGCAGGGGCGCAACATCCGCCGCCTCGGGCTCGATTTCGCCAAGGGCGATGTCCTGCTGCCCAAAGGCCGCCTGCTCGACCCGGCGGCCTTGTCGCTGGCGGCATCGGCCAATCACCCCGAGGTGCGCGTGGTCAAACGGCCGCTGGTCGCCATCATCGCCACCGGCGACGAATTACTGCCGCCGGGCAGCGATCTTGGCCCCGACCAGATCATCTCCTCCAACGCCTATGGTGTCGCCGCTGCCGCACAGTCGGTCGGTGCGCGCGCGCTCGACCTTGGCATCGCGCCGGACCGCAGGGAGGCGATCGCTGCGCTGGTTGAAAAGGCCGTGAAGGCTGGCGCGAACGTCATCGTCACGCTGGGCGGTGCCTCGGTCGGTGACCACGACTTCGTCCATGACGTGCTGACCGGGCAAGGCATGACGCTCGATTTCTGGAAGATCGCCATGCGGCCGGGCAAGCCACTGATGTTCGGGCGGCTGGGAGACATTCGCTGCATCGGCCTGCCCGGCAATCCGGTGGCAAGCCTGGTCTGCACTCAGCTCTTCCTGAAGCCGCTGCTGGCGCGGCTCGGCGGCCGCGCCTTTCAGCAGGATATACGTCGGGCACGGCTCGGTGCCGCCATGCCGGCCAACGATCTCAGGCAAGATTATCTGCGGGCTGTTGTCATAGATGACGCCGGTACGCTCGTGGCGACGCCGTTCGGCATCCAGGACTCCTCGATGCTGAAAATGCTGGCCGATGCCGACGGGCTGATCGTTCGCGCGCCGTTCGCGCCTGCCGCGGCGGCGGGCTCCCCCTGCGACGTACTGATGCTACGCTGAACCTGCCTCACTCCGAAATCAAGGTCCGGGTCAGCGGATGGTCTGGATCGGCCAAACCGTCGATGATGTTGAAATGATGCCGGTCAGGCTCGACCACCGAGCTGGTCGCGGTACCCAGGCCGATCCAGATGTTGGCCAGCAACGCGCTCTGACGCAGGAATTCGGCGCGCTCGCCGCCGCCGGCCCAGCAGGTCAGGCGGGCCTTGTCCATCGGGCGCAGCAGCACCGGACTTTCGGCCTGCGCCTCGGCCTCATCGATCGCCAGCGTCTCGTTCATGCCGGTGCGCATGATCGGGCGCAAATCGTGCACCCCCGAGATCGACACCACATGACGAACGCGCCGGACCACTTCGGTCGCCAGCGGCGTCGTCGCCGTAACCATCCGGCTAACAAGATGGCCGCCGGCCGAGTGCCCGGTCAGCATCAGCGGCCCTGCAACCATCGCCGCCGCCTTGCCGATCGCCGCGCCGACTTCCTTGACGATGCCGCCAATGCGTATCTGCGGACAGAGCGTGTAGGACGGCATCGCCACCGCATAGCCGCGATCAACAGGGCCAGCGGCAAGATGCGACCAGAAATTCTTGTCGAATTCCATCCAGTAGCCGCCATGAACGAACACCACGAGTCCCTTGGGCTTGATGGCCGGCAGGAAAAGATCGAGCCGGTTGCGTGGGTTGTCGCCATAGGCCATGTCCAGCCGCGCCCTGCCCTCGGTCGAAAGCACGTCGCGGAAAACCCGCGCGGGCTCGATCCAGGCCGCCGGCCAGCGATCGCTGCCGGCTATGTTGGCGCCGTTGGCATAGGCGTTGTCCCAATCGGCAATGTGACGTTCGAACACCCTGCGCCCTCCCTGGCATATGGCCTTGCAACGTAGCCGTGAGCATCGCGCGGCGCGTCGCTCGCCAGCCTCACGATTCCAGCTCTCGCATCAATCTCAAGTGACAGCTGCTTTGATGGCGAAGCGCGCATCCTTCCACGCACCGGTGCGCAGGATGTCCTCAAGCACTTTGACGGCCTGCCAGACATCGGCATAGCCGACATAGAGCGGGGTGAAGCCGAAGCGCATGGTCGATGGCGCGCGAAAATCGCCGATCACGCCACGTTCGATCAGCGCGCGCATGACCTGGTAGCCATGCTCATGCATGAATGAAATCTGGCTGCCGCGTTTTTCCCCATCGCGCGTGCTTTCGAGCGTGAGCCCGTAAGTGCCGCACTTTGCCTCGACAAGCTCGATGAACAGATCCGCCAGCGCGATGCTCTTCTTGCGCACCGCCGTCATGTCGACATCGTTCCAGATGTCGAGCGCGCCCTTCAGCGTGCGCATCGACAGGACCGGATGGGTGCCGCACAGAAATCGGCGGATGCCGGTGCCGGCCGCATAGCCTGGCTCGAAGGCGAAGGGCCGTGCATGGCCCCACCAGCCGGTGAGCGGCTGCTGGATGTCGGAAAGATGCCGCTCAGCCGCATAGATGAAGGCAGGCGCGCCCGGGCCGCCATTCAGATATTTGTAGGTGCAGCCAACGGCAAAATCGGCGTTTGCCTTGTCGAGCTCGACTGGCATCGCGCCGGCGGTGTGGCAGAGATCCCAGACGATCATCGCCCCGGCTTCCTGAGCCCTGCGCGTCAGCGTCGGCATGTCGCGCAGTTCGCCCGACTTGTAGTTGACGTGGTTGACCAGCACCACGGCGGTGCGTTCGTCGATCAGCTCTTCGATGGTCGGCGCGTCGACCCCCGAGAGGCGCAGCAGCGTATCTTTTCGCGTCGAAACCACACCCTCAGCCATGTAGAGGTCCGTCGGAAAACTATCGCCCTCGGCGACGATGACCTGCCGCTCCGGTCGCATGGCCATGGCGGCGTGCAGCAGCTTGTAGATGTTGACCGATGTCGTGTCGCAGACCACCGTCTGGCCGGCCGCGGCACCGATCAGGCGCCCGAGCTGGTCGCCAAGTTCAAGCGGCATGTTGAACCAGCCGGCGGTGTTCCATGCGCGGATGAGATCATACGACCATTCTTCGGTCGCGGCCTTGTGCAGTTCATCGAAAGCGGCACGTGAAGCAGCTCCTAGCGAATTGCCGTCGAGATAGATCACTCCTTGCGGCAACACAAAGCGGTCGCGCATCGCGCGCAGCGGATCCGCGGCATCCATCGCCTTTATGGCCACGAGATCGGGAATTCCTGTCATGATTTGTCTGCTCCCCCAAGATCCAACGCAACGTCGGACACGCATCGACTGTTCTTCCATTACCTGGTTGCGCGCAGCAAGGCTCCACCGGCGAGAAGCAGCCTGACCAGGCGGTGGAAGCCGGGACTTAACCCGAGGTTGGCGTTTTGAGTTCGTTTCGTTCACGGTGCATTGACCAAACCGCACAGTCGATACGGTTCAATTCCGTGCCTTTTACCAACCGACGGCCGATGCCAGTGCCGCCTTCTAGGAGACCAGAAGGGCGCAAACGAAGCAGAATCAAGGCGATAAGGCTCGCGGCGATGAAAATGCGGTACGCCGGTAGGGGACGTCGTTTGTTTCCCGAGCCTTAACGCATTCATTAAACTTTAAACAGTTGCGGAACACAACTGGAACAGATAGTGTTTGTTCTGGGTTTGTTTTTCTGATTCTGTTGGGGGTCGCTATGCTGACACGCAAACAACACGAACTGCTTATGTTCATCCACGAAAGGTTGAAGGAAAGCGGTATCCCGCCTTCCTTCGACGAGATGAAGGAAGCGCTCGACCTGGCTTCCAAATCCGGAATCCACCGGCTGATTACGGCGCTGGAGGAGCGCGGCTTCATTCGCCGTTTGCCCAACCGGGCCCGTGCGCTGGAGGTGCTGCGCCTGCCTGACTCGATCGCCCCCGGCCTCAATGCGGCACGCAAGTTCTCGCCGAGTGTCATCCAGGGCAGTCTTGGGCAAGGCGCCCCTCGGCAAGGCAAGCCGACATCGTCGCGCGTGCCCGCAGCCGGAAATGACGACGATGTCGTCGCCGCCGTTTCGATCCCGGTGATGGGCCGCATCGCTGCCGGTGTGCCGATCGACGCCATCCAGCACCAGACGCATTCGATTTCGGTGCCGCCGGATATGATCATGGGCGGCGAGCATTATGCGCTTGAGGTCAAAGGCGATTCGATGATCGAGGCCGGCATTTTCGACGGCGACACGGTGATCATCCGCAATGCCGATACGGCGAGCCCCGGTGAGATCGTGGTGGCACTGGTCGACGAGGAGGAAGCGACGCTGAAGCGGTTCCGCCGCAAGGGCGCCTCGATCGCCCTGGAAGCCGCCAATCCGGCCTACGAGACGCGCATCTTCGGACCAGACAGGGTCAAGGTGCAGGGCAAGCTCGTCGGACTGATCCGCCGCTACTGAGCTCCGCCCTTGGCGCCGGCTTTGGGGTTGTCGGCCCGGCGGTATGGCGGCAGGCCCCGTGCCGCGCGTGAAAATTTCCGCTGCACGTGCCAGGGCCGGTATGATTTTTCGACGGCGAAGCGGATCTCGGCGCGTGTTGCCGCTTGTGGATCGAAATAGACGGCGGCACTTCCCGCGCGCGCCAGTTGCCGTTTGGTGACGACGAGGACCAGCCGGTCGTAGTAGCAGGGGTTATGGGCGGTGGCGTCGTCGATGACGATCAAGCTGGCAAAGGCGCAGGCTGGCCGCGCAGTATCGCGGTCCTTGGCTTGCGCGATGATCGCGCCGGATGGATGCCTGGCAAGGCAGAGGCCGTCCGTGCAAATGAACGGCATGCCCGGCGGTAGGTCGGCCGGATCGGCAATGTCGAATTGCGGGTCGTTCTTTCCAGGTGTTTCCGGCGCGACGATAGCCTCTGATGTGAGCGCGCGTTTCCAGTTGTCGATGGTGAACTCATTCGGGCGTGCCCGGTTGACCGCGAGTTCACCGCTGCCGATCGGCAGCGCGACCAGCCGTGCGTCCTCCGAGACCAATACGTCGGGTATGCGTGTCTGCGTTGTCGTCAGCAAGCCGGCGAGCGCAAAAGGAAGTGCCGCCAGCCGCAACCACGTCGTCGCCATGCTGGCAATGACGAGGGCGATCGTCACCAGAAGGACGGATCTCAGCGAAATCAGCCCGACCGCATCGATCGGCGAGCGCTCCGAGATCCACCCGGACAGGGCGATCATCGCCGTCAGCCCCTTGCCCATGACATAGAGAAAAGGGCCATCCGCACCGAACGGCATCGCCAGCGCGCTGAGAACGGCGAAGGGCATGACGACCAGTGACACGATGGGCATGATGGCCAGATTGGCGAACAGGCTGAGCGGCGCCACGCGCTGGAAATGCCATATGGCGAAAAGCGCCGTGGCGCTCCCTGCAATGATCGAGGTCATCGCCAGACCGCACATGCCCAGCAGGACCTTTCGAGTGGCAAAGCGTAGCGGCGACTGCCGCGGCGGCGGCGTGGTAGCCCTGCCGGCGCGGTAATCGGACCAGCCTGCATAGGCGCCGACAAGGGCCGCCGTCGCGGCGAAGGACATCTGGAAACTCGGACCGACCACCTCGTGCGGCGACACCAGGATGACCGCGATGGCCGAGATCGCCAGGTTGCGCATGGTGAGCGCGGCCCGGTCGAACAGCACGGCGATAAGCATCACCGCCAGCATGATGAAGCTGCGTTCGGCCGCCACGACAATGCCGGAAAAGACGAGGTAGGCCGCAATCGAAAAAAGCGCGGCGGCCGCGGCATATTTCTTGACCGGCCGTCGCGATGAGAAATCGGGAAACAGCGCGAAGGCACCCCGCAGCAGCGCCATGATGGTGCCGGCGACCAACGCCATATGCAGCCCCGAGATGGAGATGATGTGGTAGATGCCGGTGCGCCGCATCGCTTCGTTGATCTCCTCGGGAATGCCGGCGCGCACGCCGACGATCAGCGCAGCAGCAATCTCGCCCTCGGCACCGCCGATGCGGCTGCGGATATGGTCGGCGATGGATTCACGCGCGTCTTCGATCGCGGAAGAAAGCTGCGCGGCAAGCGGCATGCTGTCCGACGACACGATTTTCGGATTGCCGAGAAAAAAGCCGCTGCCGCCGATACCGGCGAAATAGCTGTCGAAGGAGAAATCATAGCTGTCGGGCCGCACCGGGCCGGTCGGCGGCAGCAGCCGCACATAGCCGGTGATCTCGGAACCGGCGGTCAGCTCAGCCGGTATCTTCATCGCCGAAACGCGGACCCGTTCCGGCATGTAGCGCAGTGTCGGCCTGGCGGTTGAGATCACATCGATTGTCAGCCTGATGCGGCCGCTCGCCATGGGCTCGTACGATACGACGCGACCCGTCAGCCGCGTCGAGATTTCGGAGCCGAGCATATGCGTTCCGACACGCCATGTTTCGAACTTGGCGGCAAGTACGCCAAGCGCGCAGAGCAGCGCCACCATGAAGCACAGGCGCGTCCTGGGCCATGACCGCGAGACGACGGCACAAAGGGTCGCGAGGAGCGCGATTGCGATCGGCTGTGGAAAGGCCGGCTCCACCGACAGCCCGAAATAAACGACCACCCCGCATGCGAGGAACACCGGCACCAGCAGGAAGGCGATGCCGCGGTCGAGTTCCAGACCGGCCGCTGTGGTTACGCTGTTGCGGATACGGGACGGTGACGGGAGGCGGAAACGCCTGCGCAGGCGTACGATAGGCTCGCCCGCGGGCACGAGAACCGTTGCTGGGTCGCTGGCCGGCAGCGACGGAGCATCGAAGCGCGGAGCAGGTAGCAATGCCGGTGCCGGCAGGACAGGCGGGGGAGCGGCAAACAGCAAGCGTTCGCTGACGTCGCTGCCAACGTCCTCGCCCTCGCCCGCACCACGGCCTCGCACAGCCATCGGGTCTGCCCCTTGCGCCCTCGACCTCCTATGCTACATGAACGCGCAACGCGCGAAAGTCCGCAAACCCACTTCCTTCGCCCGCCTGAGAGTTCCATGCCCGATAAGGTCGTCACCCGTTTTGCCCCCTCGCCCACCGGCTATCTGCACATTGGCGGCGCGCGCACGGCGCTGTTCAACTGGCTGTACGCCAAGCACACGGGCGGCACGATGCTGCTGCGTATAGAGGATACCGACCGTGAGCGGTCGACGGATGCGGCGACGGCAGCCATTCTCGACGGGCTTTCCTGGCTCGGACTCACCTGGGACGGCGCGCCTGTCTCGCAGTTCGAGCGCGCGCCGCGCCATCGCGAGGTGGCCGAGGAGCTGGTGCGCGTGGGCAAGGCCTATTACTGCTACGCGACGCCGGCGGAGCTGGAGGCGATGCGCGAGGCAGCGCGAGCCAAGGGGCTTCCGCCCCGCTATGATGGGCGCTGGCGCGACCGCGACCCGTCGGAGGCGCCGCCCGGCGCCAAGGGGGCGATCCGCATCAAGGCGCCGACAGACGGCGAGACGGTGGTGCATGACCGCGTCCAGGGCGACGTGCGCTTTCCCAACAAGGATCTCGACGATTTCATTATTCTGCGCTCGGACGGCAATCCCACCTACATGCATGCCGTCGTCGTCGACGATCACGACATGGGCATCACCCACATCATCCGCGGCGACGATCATTTGACCAACGCCGCACGCCAGACCGTAATCTATCACGCCATGGGCTGGGAGGTGCCGTCGATGTCGCATATCCCGTTGATCCACGGTGCCGACGGCGCCAAGCTGTCGAAGCGGCACGGTGCGCTTGGCGTCGAAGCCTATCGCGCCATGGGCTACCTGCCGGAGGCGCTGCTCAACTATCTGGCGAGGCTTGGCTGGAGCCACGGCGACGATGAGATCATGTCGATCGCCGACATGATTACATGGTTCGACATTGGCGACGTCAACAAGGGCGCCGCCCGTTTCGACTTCGCCAAGCTCGAGGCGCTTAACGGCGTGCATATGCGCCGGATGAACGACGCGGCGCTGCTCGACATCTTCATCGCCACTCTGCCCTATCTAGAAGGCGGCCCGGCAATCGCCGCTCGCCTCGACGACAGACGCAGGGCGCAACTGCTTGCCGCGTTGCCGGGCCTGAAGGAGCGCGCCAAAACGCTGGTCGAACTTGTTGAAGGGGCTGCATTCCTTTTCGTCGAACGGCCGCTGCCGGTCGACGAGAAGGCGGCGGCGCTGCTCAGCGGTGAGGCGCGCGCGATCCTGCGGGGCGCTCATGCGGCACTAGCCACGGTTTCGGAGTGGTCTGCCGCCTCAGCCGAAGCCGCGATCCGCGACTATGCGCAGGCCGCCGGCCATAAACTCGGCGCCGTGGCCCAACCTTTGCGCGCCGCGCTCACCGGCAAAAGTACCTCGCCAGGTGTCTTTGATGTGCTTGCCGTGCTTGGCCGCGAGGAAAGCCTGGCGCGGATCGCTGATCAAATCGATTAGCAAACTGGCCCAAGAAGATTGGCATTGAAAGGTGTGTTTCGCAGTGCAACATTGGGTCTTGGCCTAATCTGCCGCGCAGATTCAATTGCGGGCGCAAATGTGCGTATTCCGATGCTTTTGACGTGTTGGGTTCAGATATTTTGCCTTTGCCGGCCTGAGGAAACAAAAAGGAGTTTGCTATGACCGAACCTGCGACAAAAATGGAATTTGGCGGCAAAACCCAGGCATCGACGGCCAAGCTGGAACTCGGCGGCAAAACCCATGAATTCAAGATACGAAGTGGTTCGGTAGGACCTGACGTCATCGATATCGGTTCGCTCTACAACACCGCCGGCGTCTTTACCTACGATCCCGGTTTTACGTCGACGGCGAGCTGCGAATCGGAAATCACCTTCATCGATGGCGATGCCGGCATTCTTTTGCACCGCGGCTACCCGATCGACCAATTGGCCGAGCACGGCGACTTCCTCGAAGTCTGCTATCTCTTGCTCTATGGTGAACTCCCGACCAAGGCGCAGAAGGACGATTTCGACTACCGGGTGACGCGCCACACTATGGTGCATGAGCAGATGTCGCGCTTTTTCACCGGCTTCCGCCGTGATGCGCATCCGATGGCGGTGATGTGCGGCGTGGTCGGCGCGCTGTCGGCCTTCTATCACGATTCCACCGATATCTCGGACCCCTATCAACGCATGGTCGCGTCAATGCGGCTGATCGCCAAGATGCCGACGATCGCGGCGATGGCCTATAAATACCACATCGGCCAGCCATTCATTTACCCGAAGAACGAGCTGAATTTCGCAGCCAATTTCCTGCATATGTGCTTCGCCGTGCCTTGCGAGGAATACAAGATCAATCCGGTGCTGGCCCGCGCGATGGAGCGCATCTTCATCCTGCACGCCGATCACGAACAGAACGCCTCGACTTCGACCGTCCGCCTGGCCGGCTCGTCGGGCGCCAATCCTTTTGCCTGTATCGCTGCCGGCATCGCCTGCCTGTGGGGTCCCGCACATGGCGGCGCCAACGAGGCAGCCCTGAACATGCTGGGCGAGATCGGTCATGTCGATCACATCCCGGAATTCATTGCGCGCGCCAAGGATAAGAACGATCCGTTCCGATTGATGGGATTTGGCCACCGCGTTTACAAGAATTACGATCCGCGCGCCAAGATCATGCAGAAGACCGCGCACGAGGTCCTGGGCGAGCTCGGCATCAAGGACGATCCACTGCTCGACATCGCCATGGAGCTGGAAAGGATCGCACTGACCGATTCCTATTTCATCGAGAAGAAGCTCTATCCGAACGTCGATTTCTATTCCGGCATCACGCTGAAGGCGCTGGGCTTTCCGACCACCATGTTCACCGTGCTGTTCGCGGTCGCCCGCACCGTCGGCTGGATCGCGCAGTGGAAGGAGATGATCGAGGATCCGCACCAGAAGATCGGTCGCCCGCGCCAGCTCTATACCGGCGCGCCGGAACGGGACTACGTGCCAATCGCGAAGCGGTGAAGGTGGTGAATGGTGAATGGTGAATGGTGAATGGGAGTAGCGAAGCGTCGCTCCCTGTCCATAGAAACCGCTATTCACAATTCACTATTCACTATTCATAATTCACTCACTTCCTCACCATCCCCATCACCACCCCCGCGGCAATCTCGCCTGACGGCTTGGCGGTTGCCATACGCCCGGCAATGTCGGCAAAACCATGCTTCTGCCAGGTGCGGTAGGCGGTATCGGAGCACAGCGCTTCCAACTGCCGCGCCAGATAATGCGGCCGCACATATTGATTGTAGTGTTCCGGCACAACCGGTCGGTCGGCAATGAGATTGGGCAAGGCTGCGCTCCATACTTTGATCAGCGGCTGCGCCATGCGCATGACCGGATCGAGCCGGTAGCAGGAGATCATTGGCACACCCGCCAGTGCCAGTTCCAGCGATACCGTCCCCGACGCGATCAGCGCCGCATCCGCCTTGCCGAAGGCCTGCCATTTGCGTTCGGCATCAAGGATGATCTCCGGCTTCTCGTCCCAGCTCGCGACCGAGGTCCTGACCAGGTCGGCGACGTGCGGCACCGTCGGCAACAGCAGGCGCAAGCGGTGCCCGCGCGCCCGCAGGATCGACAGCGTTTCGCCGAACGGCCCAACCAGGCGCCGCACCTCGCCGCGACGCGAACCGGGCAATACAAGCAACGTTTTCACACGGTCAGCGGCGAGGTTACGCGGCTGCGCCTGCGCCCTTGCGGCACTGACTATGCCCGGATCGTGTGTAAGGCGATGCCCGACATAGGTGCCGGGCGGCCCGCCCAGGCGAGCGAGTTCCTTCACCTCGAACGGCAGGATGCAAAGAATGTGATCGACATATGGCTTCATCGCCGCCGCCCTGCCCGGCCGCCACGCCCACACGCTCGGGCAGACATAGTGGACGATCGGGATAGTCGGATCGGCGGCACGCACCTTCTTGGCGACGCGCAGCGAGAAATCCGGACTGTCGATGGTGATAAGGCAATCGGGCTTTTCACCGGCAATCGAGTTTGCCGTCTGGCCGATCCGCCGCATCAGGCGCGGCAGGTCGCGCAGGATGGCGCTAAGCCCCATCAGTGCGATCTCGCTGCCGTCGAACAATGGCGCCAGGCCGAGCGCCTGCAAATGGCGGCCGCCGATGCCGACAAGCCGAACTTCGCGCCCGGTCATGCGCTTGAGCGCCTGCACAAGGTCGGCGCCAAGTAGGTCGCCGGACTCCTCGCCGGCGACGACGGCTATCTTCAACGGCCGCTCATTCGCCATGCGCCGGCTCCGTAGCAGGCAGGCCAATCACGAACAGGCCGAGCGCATTGGCACGTCCGATGGTGGCGGGACCTTCGAGCACCAGCGAGCGACCGGCTTCGACGGCAATGCCGGCCAGTCCGGCGGCATGCGCCGCCTCGACGGTCAGCGGGCCGATGGAGGGCAGATCGGCACGCAGTTCCTGACCGGGCTTGGCGCATTTGACCAGAACACCGCGGCTCCCGCCGGCCAGCCTGCCGTGCCCGCGCAACTCCCTTGTCCGCTCGAGCAGCCCGTCGGTGCCTTCGACGCCTTCCAACGCAATGGCGCGGCCGCCGACCGCAACAGCCGCTTGGCCGATATCCAGCGCGCCGATGGCTTTTGCCGCCGCGTGCGCCGCCTCGATGTCGCGCCAGTCGGATTTGCGTGGCGCCGCCTTGGTCAGCAGGCCTTCGGCGGCGACCAGCTCCGGCACGATCTCGTGAGCGCCGATGACCTTGATGCCGCTGCGCTCGATCCTGCGGACGAACAGTTTCAGCACCGTATCGTCCCCCCGGGTTACACCGACGAAGAGGCTGGGTAGCCACGCGAGCAGGCCCAAATTGAGGCGCATGGCGCTCAGCCTGGGGCGGCGCGTGATATGACCCGCGGTTACGAGATGCGTGACGTGGTGCCGCTTAAGGATCGGCAGCAGCGAGCCGACGTCTTCCAGCCTCAAGGTTGCCTGCTCATAGGGCTCGAAATCGGCTATGCGATCGACCTCGCCGGCCGCCATCACGACGAAGGGCAATTTGCCTTGCCGGGCGAGCGCTCGGGCAATTTCGACCGGGAGACTGCCGCCGCCGGCGATGATGCCGACCTTGGCATCTGGCGCGAGATCAAGGCCTTTTCCGGCAGCCTCAATCTTCGTCATCTGCCCTCAGTCTTCATCATCGGTGTCGTCGCCGTCGCTACCCTTGAGGGACGGCACGGCGTAGTGCCGCTTGCCGCGACCGGCGATGAAGTCGACGATCTTCATGGCAGTCGGCGACGAGGCGAATTCCGCCTTGGCAAATTCGATGTTTTCGCCGACGGTCCGGGAGCGATCGAAGATCGTCTTGTAGGCTTTGCGCAGCAAGTGGATCTCCGAACGCGGCAGGCCGGCGCGCTTCAGGCCAATGATGTTGAGGCCGCGAAGGCTGGCACGGTTGCCAACGGCGATGGCGTAAGGAATGACGTCGCCGACGATCGCCGAGCAACCGCCGAGAAAGGCGTTATCGCCGATGCGGACAAACTGATGAACCGCGGTAAGGCCGCCGATGTAGACATTGTCACCGACTTCGCAATGCCCGCCTAACGTCGCTTGATTGGCGAAGGTGGCGTTCTTGCCGACCACGCAGTCATGGGCAATATGGGCATAGGCAAGGAAATTGCCGTTGTCGCCGATCGTCGTCTCGCCGCGGCTGGAATCGGTGCCGACATGCATGGTGACACCTTCGCGGATCGTGCAGTTCTCGCCGATCACCAGCGTGGTACGGCCGCCCTTGTGCTTGGTGTTCTGCGGCGGCCCGCCCAGTATCGCCATCGGATAGACCTTGGTCGATGCACCGATGGTGGTCGCGCCAATCACCGAGACATGGCTGACCAGTTCGACGCGGTCGCCGATCACGGCGTCGGGGCCGACGTGACAGAAGGGCCCGATGCGGGCGCCTTCGCCGATTTGGGCGCCTGCCTCGATGACCGAGGATGGATGGATGACTGTCTGGATTTTCATTAGCATTCGTTTGTCAGCCGCTTGCGACCATCATCGCCGAGATCTCGGCTTCCGCCGCCTTGGCGCCATCGACGAGGGCCTCGCAAGCGAATTTGAGAAGATTGCCGCGTTTCTTGATTTTCTTCACATGAATTTTCAGCTGGTCGCCTGGAACGACCGGCTTGCGGAACTTGGCATTATCGATGGTCAGGAAATAAACCAGCGACGGCTTTTCCGTACCAAGGCTGCGGATGCAGATGGCGCCGGCCGTCTGCGCCATCGCCTCGATGATCAGCACGCCGGGCATGACCGGCTGGTCGGGGAAATGACCTTGGAAATGCGGCTCGTTTATGGTGACGTTCTTGATGCCGACGGCGGATTCGTCGCCATCTATGTCGACAATACGGTCGATCATCAAGAACGGATAGCGGTGCGGCAGGAGCTTCATCAGCCGCATTATGTCAACCGCTTCGAGCGTCGCCGCTGCGATGTCAGCCATTTCCCCCCTCACCCTGTTTGCGCGTCCGTGCAAGTCTGCGCAAGGCCGCTATCTCGCGCATGGCTTCCGCCATCGGCTGCGCCGGATATCCTCCCCAAATCTCACCGGCAGGCACATTGCTCATAAACCCGCTTCTTGCCGCAAGCTTGGCCCCGGACCCGATGGTCAAATGATCCGCAAGGCCGACACCGCCACCCATGGTGACGTTGTCGCCTACCGTCACGGAACCGGAAATACCCGAAAGCCCGGCTATAATGCAATTGCGGCCGATGCGAACGTTGTGCGCGATCTGCACCAGATTGTCGATCTTGGTGCCCTGGCCGATGATCGTGTCGGACATGGCGCCGCGATCGACGGTCGTATTCGACCCGATCTCGACGTCGTCCTGGATGATGACACGGCCGATCTGCGGAACCCGCTCCGGACCCTTGGCGCCGGCCACGAAACCGAAGCCATCCTGGCCGATCCTGGCACCGCCATGGATGATGACGCGATTGCCAATCAACGCATATTGCACGCTGGCACCTGGACCGACATAGCCGTCACGGCCAATCTGCGAGGACGGACCGATGACCGCATGCGGGGCAATGACGGTCCCGCTGCCGATGGCAGCGCGAGGTCCGATGATCGCACCCGCTTCGATGATCGCACCGGCCTCGACATGGGCGGTCGCATCGATATGGGCGTGCGGCGAGATACCGGTTTCGCCGGTCATCGGTCCAGGCGTTGCAGCGGCCGGAAAAAGCAGACGCCCGACCATTGCGAAGGCCTGCTGCGGGCGCGGATGCACCAGCACCGCGATGCCCGCCGGCGCCTTGCCGGCAAATTCGGCAGGGCAGAGAACCGCCGCCGCCCGCAGTGACTGCATCAGGGCGAAATTGCGTCTGCCATCGACGAAGACAAGGGCGTTCTCGCCGCCTTCGTTGGCGGGCGCCAGAGCCTCGATCGATACATCGAAGAGACCGGAATCAACAAGCGTCGAGCCGGTCAGATTCGCGACTTCGCCGGCCGTATACCGACGTGAGGGCGCGAAGAACACCGGATCGGTCATTCCAGAAGCAATATCCAGCTACCGCATGACCCCGAAATCGGAAATCGACCCTCGGAAAGGATCATGCGCAAATCAAAATGCTACAACGTCCTTTGCGCGTCCGATAGGACGCGCTGCGCTGTAGTGTCGGATCACTGCCATCCGGATCCAAACGAGCCGGAAGCATCATTGCCCGCACATCAGAAGCGGGTCGATATGCCGAAGTTGAATTCCTGCACGTCGTCGGTCTTTTCCTTCTTGACCGGGATCGCATAGTCGATGCGGATCGGGCCGAAAGGCGATGCCCACATCAAACCGACACCGACGGAAGCGCGCCATTCCATGCCGGTTGTCGAAGAATTGACAAGGCCACTTGCGATTTTGCTGCCGTAGAGCGTTGCCGCATCGGCGAACACAGCGCCACGCAAACCGAAGCTTTCGGGGATGACCGGCAGCGGGAACTGAGCTTCCGCCGAGGCATTGAAGTAGGTGGTGCCGCCGAGATGGTCATTGCTGTTGTCCGAAGCAACCGGGCCGATGCCGCCGTATTCGAAACCGCGGATCATACGGTCGCTGCTCTGGAAATGGTCGAAGACGCGCAGATCGCCGTTGCCATAGCCTTGGACATGGCCGGCGCCGCCCGAAATGAGGCCCACCAGGTCCAATTGTTCGGACAGCGTCTGATAAATGCTGCCGCGCGCCGTGACCTTGATGAACTTGGCATCGCCGCCGAGGCCGGCCACTTCCGTGCCGACATTGGCATAAATACCGTCATGCGGGTTCTTCATGTCGTCGATCGTATTGTAGATCAGGCCGAGACTGACCGAAGACTTGAGCCATGGGCTCTCGTTAACGCCGTTTTGGATCGCCTGGGACACGTCGCAACCGGCCGCTGGGTCGCAGCCCTCATCGAACTCGTACTTCTCTTGCGCAATATTATAAGCGAGTTGCGTCGAGATATTGTCTGTGATCGGCAGGCCGAAGCGAACGGTCGCGCCTGTCGTGTCGCTGTCGTAATGGTCGTAGTTTCGGCTCTGCTTGTAGATGTCGAAGCCGGCCGCGATGCGGCGTCCGAGGAAATAGGGTTCGGTGAAAGAGAAGCTGTAGTCGCGCGAGTTCTTGCCACCGCCCGCTGCCACCTTGATGAATTGGCCGCGACCGAGGAAGTTGCGCTCACTGACGGAACCTTCGACGGACGGACCTGACGTTTCACCGCCGCTCGAATAACCGGCGCCGACGGTGAACTCACCGGTCGATTTCTCGACCACATCCACCACCAGCACAACCTGATCCGGCTCAGAACCCGGAACGGTGGAAATTTCGACTTTTTCAAAATAATCGAGCGCTTCCAGCCGCCTCTTCGCGCGCTGGATGAGGACCTGATTGAAAGCGTCGCCTTCGCTGACATCGAACTCGCGGCGAATGACGTAGTCGCGCGTCCGATCGTTGCCGCGAATCTCGATGCGCTCGATATAGGCCTTGGTGCCCTGGTCGACCGTATAGACGACCGAGATCGTGTGGTTCTCGAAGTTGCGGTCGCCGCGCGGCGTCACCTGGGCGAAGGCATAGCCGGATCCAGCGACCTTTTCGGTCAAGGCGATGATCGTGTCCTCGACGTTCTTGGCGTTGTAGACATCGCCCTTGTGGGTCTCGACCACCGATTCAAGCGACTTGGCGTCGACCTCGGGGATCGTGCTTTCGACGCTGACATCCCCGAACGTATAACGCTCGCCCTCCTGCACCGTGATGGTGACGGTGTATTTGTTGGTTGTGTCGTCGAGTTCGCCGACAGCCGAGACGACCTGGAAGTCGGCATAGCCGTGATTATAATAGAAGCGGCGCAGCAGCTCCTGGTCGGCGCGCAGCTTGTCCTCGTCATAAACATCGTCGCGCAGCACGAACGACAGGAAGGACGAGCGCTTGGTGGAGATGATGTCCGACAGACGGCGGCTCGAATAGGCGCTGTTGCCGACGAAATTGATCGCGGCAATCTGGGTGCGGCCGCCTTCGTTGATGTTGAAGACCACGTTTACCCGGTTGTCGCCGAGATCCATGATCTGGGTGGTCACGGCGGCATCGTCGCGGCCGATACGCCGGTATGCGGCCTTGACCGCCTCGACATCGGCATCGAGTTGCTGTTGCGAGAAGGTGCCGCGCGGCTTCAATTGCACCGCGGCCTCAAGCGCGTTGTCCTTGAGCTTCTTGTTGCCCTGGAACAGCACCTGGTTGACGACCTGGTATTCGGACACCTTGATGACCAGCGTCGATCCGACCTGGTTGATCTGCACATCCGAAAACAGCCCGGTGCCAAACAGCGCCTTGACCGCATCGTCAATATCCGAACTGGAAAACGCCTTGCCGGGCTTGATCGTCACGTAATTGCGGATGGTGTCCGCGTCGACACGCTGATTGCCGGTGACTTCGACTCTGGAGACGACAGCCGCCTCGGCGGCCGATGTGGCAACGAACTGCACTGCGAGCGCGCCTGGTACAACCAGAGCGGCGGACATAGCCACCGCGGACGCGGCGCTCAAAAACTTGGATGCTGCCTTCATCGGGCTTTTGTACCTTTTCTCGAAGTCCCCACGGCGAGAAAACCGGACGTGCGGTAATTTCCCCTACCGTATTAACCGGATTTTCCCTACACGCAAGGCTTCTGGTTAATTTGTATTTACTTAACCCTGCGGCGTGGCTTTCGCGTCACGCATATCCCCACGCATGGTAAACGGCGTCTCAACATTGCTCGTGCCGAAGCCAAATTCCTTCATGATTTCAGCACCCAAACAGATCGTTCCAGAAAACAAAGCCCATGAACCCGAGCACCAATATGAGGCCGCTTCGGTAAGCCATTTCCATCATGCGTTCGGACACCGGCCGCCGGATGACAGCCTCCACGCCGTAGAACAGAAGATGCCCTCCGTCGAGGGGGGGAATCGGCAAAAGATTGAGAATCCCTATCC
This sequence comes from Mesorhizobium sp. M1227, assembly GCF_040318315.1. Taxonomy (NCBI): domain Bacteria; kingdom Pseudomonadati; phylum Pseudomonadota; class Alphaproteobacteria; order Hyphomicrobiales; family Phyllobacteriaceae; genus Mesorhizobium; species Mesorhizobium sp. M1227. The sequence goes on along the minus strand of NZ_JAMYLZ010000016.1, from coordinate 4,210 downwards.
CGACTGACAGGAATGCAACAAGCTGCACGAGCCATTCAAAGCCGAGCTTTGCCGCCTGACCCGACATCTTGGCGATCTTGATGGGGCCGCCCAGCTGGCACTTGTCCTCGCGACCGACAACGAAACGTTGCAGGAACTGGCCGGTACGCTGGATGACGTGTCCGGTTTCCTGGACCGCTGCCCCGACCGCCCCGGCCGGACTATAGGTGATCAGCCGTGGCTGGCCGAGTTCCTTGTTGTTGACGACACCGATCACGGCTACCTGGACCTTGTTGCCCAGTGCGTCTTGTTGTTCCATCAGGCGCGGCGTCGCCGTGACGGTGATTTCCTTGCCGGCGCGTAGCATGACGAAGGTGATGCTGTCGCCGGCGCGGCCAGAGACCAGACGCTGGACGTCGGCAAAGGTCTCGACCTTGCTGCCGTCGACGCTGACGAATCGGTCGCCGGGCATGATGCCGGCCGCGGCGGCCGGACTGCCGACGGTGACCTCAGCCACCATCGGCTCCAGCACGGGCCGGCCATGGACGGAAAACAGCACGGCAAAGACGGCGATCGTCAGCAGGAAGTTGAACAGCGGCCCCGCCACGACGGTCGCCGCGCGCTTCCAGATCGGCTGCGTGTGGAAGGCGACCTTGCGTTCCTCCTCGCTCAGCGCCTCGATCTCCTCGGAGCTGGGCTGGCTCGACGTCGCGTTCATGTCGCCGACGAACTTGACGTAGCCGCCGAGCGGTATGGCGCAAAGCTTCCAGCGCGTGCCGCGGCTATCGTTGAAGCCGATGATCTCTGGGCCGAAACCGATCGAAAAGGCTTTTGCGCCGATGCCGCACCAACGCCCGACGAGGTAATGGCCCATTTCGTGGACAAAAACGACCACGGTCAGCACGAACAGGAAAGGCACCAGCGTGCCGAGGACAAAGCCCTCTGTGCTGAAAACCGCGTTAAAAATCTCGTTCAATTCATGCCCTCAAATTCATCCACGGCAGAGATCACGCCGCGACTGTGACATCAATCCAGGCGAATCCATGACGCAGCCCCGCGCCGGCCCACCGACGATGCCGTTCAAACCGGAAACAGCCCCTGTGCCGGATGGTCGGCGGTCGCGGAAATCCAGCCGATGACGTATAGGGCGAAAGCCGCCGCGACAAGCCCATCTACCCGATCCATGATGCCGCCATGGCCGGGTATCAGCGTGCCGGAATCTTTACGGCCGTGGCGTCGCTTGACCCATGATTCGAACAGGTCGCCGGCCTGCGCGACAATCGAAAGCACCAGTGCGACCACGCCAAGCACGACGAGGTTGCCCGTTCCGGCTACGGCGGCCAGAAGCAGCCCGGCCACTACGCCGCCGACCACCCCACCGAGCGCCCCGCTCCGCGTCTTGCCCGGCGAGATCGACGGCGCCAGCCTTGGACCACCGATGGAGCGGCCGACGAAATAGGCAAAGATATCGGTCGCCCAAACCACGGCGAATAGGAACAGAATGGCCAGCAGCCCTGAATGGTCGCCGTCACGCAAGAAGGCCAGCGACAAGCCGGACACGGCCGCATAGGCAAGGCCGGATGCTTCCCACGGTCCTGCCCTGCGCATAGAAGAAGCGACGGCAGTGACAGCAACCAGAGCCGCGACGAGCGGCAGCAGCAAAGACGCAGGCAGGCCGGCGACGAGGGCACCAATAAAGACCACGATCAGCGCCTCGGGCAGAAAGCCGAGACCTGCCGTAGCATCAGCACCTGCCGGGGCAACGGGGCGGCTCATCCGCGTCCACTCGTAGAAGATCACCGCCGCCATGGCAGCGCAAAGCAACCGGAAGGACAGTCCGCCGAGCCAGGTCAGGGCAAGCGTGACGATGGCAAGCACGACGGCCGAAATGACCCGGAGTTGGAGGTTGCTCATTCCTCAGCCTGAGGCGACATCTTGGGCGGCAAGTCCGCCGAAGCGGCGCTCGCGGCCGGCGAAATCGCGCAGTGCATCGGACAGGTGCTCGCGACTGAAGTCGGGCCAGTAGCAAGGCAGGAAAACGAGTTCGCTATAGGCGGCCTGCCATAACAGGAAGTTGGACAGCCGAAGCTCGCCGCTGGTGCGGATGACCAGTTCCGGGTCCGGAATGCCCTCTGTATCGAGCGAGCTGGCAAAGGAATCGGCCGTGATCGCCTCGCTCTCGATCTCACCGCGCGCCACCGCCGCTGCGAGCTTGCGCGCGGTGCGCACGATCTCGTCGCGCCCGCCGTAATTGAAGGCAATGACCAGTGTCAGCGCCTCGTTGCTGAGAGTGAGCGTTTCGGCTTCCTCGAGCAGCCCCCTTATGTCGGGCTGCAGCCCTGCCCTGTCACCGATGACCCTGATCCGCACCCCACTCTGGTGCAGCTCGGCGAGGTCACGTCGGATGAAAAGCTTCAGCAGGCCCATGAGGTCGCTGACTTCGGATTTCGGCCGTGACCAGTTTTCCGACGAAAAAGCGTAGACGGTCAGGAAGGAGATGCCGAGGCCGGGGGCGGCGCGCACTGTCTTGCGCAGCGCCTCGACGCCGGCGCGGTGACCGGCCAGCCGCGGTAAGCCGCGCGCCTTGGCCCAGCGTCCGTTTCCGTCCATGATGATCGCGACATGCGCGGGCGTTGCCATATTCTCGCTTCCGGGCCAGGCGTGGCCAGACCCTAGACCTGCATGATTTCCGCTTCCTTGTCGGAAAGCAGGTGGTCGATGGTGCTGATTGTCTCGTCGGTCAGTTTCTGAACTTGGTCGGCCCGTTTGCGATGGTCGTCCTCACTGATGTCGCCGTCCTTTTCCGCCTTTTTCAGAAAGTCCATGCCGTCCCGGCGAACGTGGCGTGCGGCGACGCGGGCATTCTCGGCATAACCGTGCGAGATCTTGACCAGCTCCTTGCGGCGCTGTTCGTTGAGCTCGGGCAGCGGAATCCTGAGATTGGTACCGTCGACGATAGGATTGAAGCCGAGATTGGCTTCACGGATGGCGCGGTCGACTGCGCTGACCATCGACTTGTCCCAGACCGAAACCGAAATCATGCGCGGTTCCGGCACCGACACTGTTGCCACCTGGTTGATCGGCATGGTGGTGCCATAGGCCTGCACCTGGACGGCATCGAGCAGGTTGCTCGACGCGCGGCCGGTGCGCAGCGAAGCCAGATCATGCTTGAACGCGGCGATCGCCCCGTCCATCCGCCGTTTGAGATCATCGTACTCGCCACTCATCATCGTCTCCTCGACCCGTTAACCCGGGTTCACTGCTTAGGCCCTGTTCGAGCCTCATCCGCAACCGGTCCCTTTCGGGTTCATGGTCCGGTCAATCGTCTGCGACAACCGTGCAACGGCCGCCGCCCCTCAGGATATCGCCGAAGCCACCCTTCTCGTGGATCGAATAGACGATTATCGGAATGTTGTTTTCGCGCGCAAGTGCAATCGCCGCCGTATCCATGATCGAAAGCCCGCGTTTGATGACTTCGTCATGGCTGATCCGCTCGAAACGTGTCGCATGCGGGTCCTTCTTGGGATCAGCCGAATAGACACCATCGACCTGGGTGCCCTTGAACAGAGCATCGGCGCCGATCTCGGCGGCGCGAAGGGCTGCAGCCGAATCGGTGGTGAAGAACGGATTGCCGGTGCCGCCGGCGAAGATGACGACCTTGCCCTGGTTCATGTAGGCGGTCGCCTGACGCTGCGAAAAACTTTCGCAAAGCTCGGGCATGGCGATCGCCGACAGCACCACGGCGTCGACGCCGATCTTGTTGAGCGAGGTGCGCAGCGCCAGCGAATTGATAACCGTGGCAAGCATGCCCATATGGTCGCCGGTGACGCGGTCTCCGCCTTTTGACGCAACCGCGACGCCACGGAAGATGTTGCCGCCGCCTATGACGACACCGACTTCGATGCCCAATGCGCGGGCCTCGGCGATGTCGGCGGCGATGCGGTCGACCACCGATACGTCGATGCCGAAATGCTGCTCGCCCATCAACGCTTCGCCCGACGCTTTCAGCAAGACACGTCGGTAGAGGGGCTTCACCGTCATCTGGTCCTCGTCATCGTGCGTGTGACGCGTTTCGGTGCGCCCCGAAACACTGGGCGTTCCGATACACGAAGGGCGCCGCGCTGTGACCCGGCGCCCCCGCCCGGTGTTTAGATAGTGGGCCGGGGTATCCGGCAGCGCACCCCCGGCACAGTGGATTTTTAAAAAATACCCGCCCCCCACCCCGGGAGGG